>WTJX01000216.1:503-5059 GCA_011524675.1 Cytophagales bacterium | reverse complement strand
AAGATACACTTTGTAGATATCTTTACCCCTATCAACAAAACATATGAAAAGAGCATGAACGGAGATAACCTCCATCCTAATGCCGTGGGAAACAAACTAATGGCGGAGCAATGGTTCAAAGCCATCAAAAAGGAGGTAAGGTAAGCATTCAGCAAACTACGTTTTAATTACATGTAATTACTTTTTTGATCTCCAACACACATTTTTGTATTTCTTCTTTCCACTCAGGATATAAATAGACAAAGCTATCCATATTATAACTAAAGTCTCTATGCGAGCAAAGCGTTTTCATCACTTGGTCATACTCGGCTTGTTGCCCTAGTTTGTAGCAGCTAAAAGCCAAGGCAGCATAGTGCCATGCCCCTGCCAATGCGGGGGTTCTTATCTCTATCACTTGCTTCATCGTTTTTTTGGCTTCTTGAAAACGTGCCATCCCTATCAAACTATACGAAAGATTAGAAAGCACACGATAGTATTGTGGGTGTGTGGGATCAACTTTTTCCGACAAATACTGAAATACAGAAGTACTACTTTCAAAACGATTCTCTTTCAATAGATTACGCGCCACTCTGATAGCTCCAACTATATCATTTTTCTCTATCAACCTATCCAATATTTTTAAGTAATCTTTGATATTGGTATCTATATCAAAGTCAACCACCTCTTGCCTCATCTCTAAGGTTTCCATTTTGTTGATAAGCCCCACAAAGCTATCGTCATTCTTAAAATCGTGCGGACTGTAAAGTACCTCTCTCCTCAGCCAAAGGAGCATAAAAAAGAGCAAGGCAATGACTGTAGGAAATAGTACAATAAACCAAATAAGTATTTCTGCCAGCTTATCATCTCCTTGTGTCAATACAAACTTCAACGAAATGGTAGAAATAGCTTCAATAAAGAAAACAAAGAGCGCAATGATGCCTAAAGGATTTTGGGGATATATTCTTTTTTTAAAATCGGTCATATATAATTGAGTTCTAGGTTTTAGGTTATACGTTTTTAGAGTATCTAGTCATTAGTATCTGGTATCTAGTATTAGCCCGTCCATAGTCGATGGTCAATAGTCCATTCCATGAGCTTTTAGCAATTAACTATTGGCTTTTTTCATGCACCAATAAGCAAGCGATTGTAAAAAGGCAGTAGTTAGTATTAAGTCCATAGTCGATAGTCCATGAACACTGGGCTATGCGACGTGAGGTATGCGTCTTTTTTCAATACGTCTTAAGTCTTTAGTCTAAACATCTTATAGTCTTATTATAAATAGTCATTCGTTCAATCAAAATCGTTGTACTTAGTACCTCGTACTTTTCAATAAAGTTCTATGCTTCCAATACAAACGACACTACATTATTAATTTTTCATTCTTCATTGTTAATTAAATTAACGCCACTTTCGTGGAATAAAATCATGCTCCCAACGTCTATAAGTCTTTGTGTCAGTACGTCTTTACGTTCCTAAATTTTTTAAATTGTAAATCAGTCAATCGTCCAATCGTAAATTACCGCCCCCCCCTCTTTAATCTCTAATCTTTAATCCTTAATCTTTTTCCTCTTTCGTGGAATAAAATCATGCTCTTTTGAGTAGTTAGTATTGAGTACTAAGTCACTAGTATTAATGTGTCGATAGTCTATGAGCTCTTTTGTGTTCTAGGCTTTACGTTTTGGTGTCTTTGTCTTGCTTCTTATGTCTCAAAAATTGTAAATAGTCAATTATCCTTTCATAAATTAAAATTCTTCATTTTTTTATTAATCAATTTTTAATTATAATAACTTCATACATCGTAAATACTCCCCTTGCATTACAACTTATTCTTCCAACAAAAGGTACACTAACTACCATAAAGTCCAAGGATTTCTTGTTCTTCTAAGGCTCTATTGTAAATAAAAAACTCATCATAAACAGCAGTAAGCCTAGTAGAATTCCCTCTTCCTCCCCCCCAGTCATGTCTTCCTAAAAAAATATGCTTATACGTAACTGGTTCTAGACTAGTACCTGTAAGCGTGTTAATAAGCTGTGCATTGACATATATTTTAAAAGTTTTAGTACTATCATCATATGTAAGGCTAATCATATTCCATGAAGTATCTTCTGCTTGATGACTCCCTAAACTATACCATTGCCCATTGTTTGCTATTCTAAAAACCCAATTGTTTTTTTGAAAAATTTGCAAACAAGTTCCTCCTTCTAATCCTATACTAAAGATTGCTTCTCCATGTGATACATTATAACCTACCCTCTCTTTTTTATACCAAAAATTAAAAGAGTACCCCTCATAATCTTGAAACTCCAAAAATGGTAATACAACATGACCTCCTAATGTACTTATCGAAGAATCATTTCCTATTATCCTTAATCCCTTTGAAACGCCATCGTATCCTGATACAAATTCTGTATTTGCTATATTAGCAATAGTTGCATGACTTTCATTGACAGAGCTATCGTTTGTATTACCTTCAAATGCATAATGTACCAATAAACCTACCGTAGGTATAGTAATCTTTTTTGTCTTTTCTTTATTGTGTGAATGAAAAAATAGCATAATTGTTTTTAATATTTATTTTACATATTCATAACCAAAAAAAACGGAATAAAACCCATCCTCAAGCTTATGGGTAAAAGAATGTATTTCTTTGTAAGGGTAGAGATAGCCACAAGGAATACTTGCCCCCCTACATCTCCCCTCTATTGGATAAGCATATACCAAACCTTCTTTAGTCCTCTTCTTTGCAATAGTTGCTTTGGCTATCTCAGCAGGGCGCAATAGTTGATTGAACGATGCCTTTTGCAAAAGAAAGTAACAAAGCAACAGCATAGCTACTCCTATACTAAGCTTAAAAACAGGGAGCTTATCAACTACATGTTTCTCAAAAATTTGATACACCCACATCAAAAGCAAGGCGATATACATATACACAAAACGCATCCCTGGAGATACGAGCACCCAAAAAATAACAGCCAGTATCACCATACTGAACGCTATTTTTTGTTGAGTAGAAAAGCTCCTAACATACAACGCCAAAAACGACAAGCAAATAGGCGTAAGTAGCATGAGACTTTTATCAATACGTTCATGGAGGCTAAACCATTTCGGCATCCAATATGGAAAAGGCACGCCGATAGCATCTCTCCAATTATCTAAAGGCAATCGTTGAAAATACTTAATCTCTAACACACCCTGTTTTAGAATATCATAGGGAATAGTATGCTTAAAAGGAAAACGACCAACAGATAAAGGCATCAAAGGATAACCCGAAAGCACCAAATTTCTAGCCACCCACACACAGCCCATGACAACTCCTATTACAAAAAGAAAGTTAAGCTTGTGCTGATGTCTTTGCAGTACATAAGGAATGATAAGTAAAGCATACACTACTCCCGAAAGCTTCACCATAGGAATCATAAAAAAAGAAAGAATAAGAAAAACATGACTTTCCCTTTGCTTTGAGCTTTTTACAAATTCCAATACTCCTACTGCAATCAATATATAAATCAGTCCATCAGGCGTAGTGGAAGAAATGCGATCTCGAAAGACCACAAGGCATACCAACAACAAAACGATAGGACTACTATTTTTTTCCGATAGATTTTGTATGATGTAATAGGCAAACAGCAAAAATAAAAAGCTTACTGCCGCCGACTGTGAATACAAGACAGGCAAAAAGCCAAAAGTGTATTGACTAGCATACAAATGAAAAAAAGAGTTATAGCCATAGGCAAAAAACAAATTGGCTAAACCCTTAACAATAGGATAATGACTGTACCATTGCACCACTTGGTTATGATAGAGCCGAGTATCTACCCATGTAGGCGTTTGAGAAGATTGGAATAGTATCAATACACCAACACCAAACAAAAAAAGCCTTTGAGTAATAGACGACAAACCTAGCTCTAGGTGCATAGTCTTGACACTCAAAAAATAACCTATGCATGCAAAAAAAGACAATAGACAAAAGCTAATCCCACTAACAGGAATAAAGAAATGTGTGATAGACAATATCCCCATAGCAGTAAACAGTCCAATAAACAAAAGTATTGGGACTGAAACTTTTAGCTGAGATTCCTTATCAGCAAACAGACGTATCACAAGCCTACCCACCCCCAAAAGATGAAAGAAAATAATACTCCATATGATGAGGTTGGTAAGCATGTTATTTATAGATCTATAAAAACCCTATAAGATCTAAAGACCTTATAGGATAACAATTTACTTATTTTTCTTTTCTAACTGTAGGCTTGTAGGCCAAGCAGCTTGAGTTCCTGAATACTCTACGACAAATAGTATATCGACGATTTTCTCATCTTCTATCATTTTGCGTATTGTATCACCTGTACTTGTAGTACCAAATACATCTGCTGCCTCATCTGAAAGCGCATTTACAAATGGATCAAACTCTACTGTCCAAATACCCGCAACAGATTCACCAATGTATGCAGCCCAGTTATCTGCACCAATGCCATCTGTTCGTATTGAACCATTCTCATCTGGAATAGCTTGCATGAAACTAGTAGGATCATTTTCGTCTATTTCTACCACATATTCCCCATTATCCCCTACAGGC
>WTJX01000216.1:0-493 GCA_011524675.1 Cytophagales bacterium | reverse complement strand
ATACCTTTCACAAAGTACATTTTTATATTGTTCATGCTAATATCACTAAGGTTATCTGGGAAATAAGAAGACAAAGTCGCAAACTGGACCTTCATTGGCGTAGCGGACTCCTCTGAATTTCTTAATTCCTCAAATTGATCTGCAAAATCTGTCAACATACTAAAAGAACGTTCTCCTACCACATCTTGAGACAATAATTCTTCATCATTTGCTACCTGAATCGCATAATCATTATCATGCAAAGCTGTATAGTGAATAGTAACGAGTACATCTGCAATGGTCGTAAAATCAAAGGCATTAGATGGCTTCGGCATTAACAAAGTCCAAGTACCTACTACACCACTACTTTCAAAAGGTAAGAGTTTCTCTTGTGCTTCTGTAGTCAAGTTAAACACTCCATTTTGATCTTGCTGTGCTGAGATAGCGATAGATTCTGGATCACGAATAATTGGTTTTTCTTGTACCTTACCGCTTTCGGAACGCACCTCTACAT
>WTJX01000458.1:1334-5072 GCA_011524675.1 Cytophagales bacterium | reverse complement strand
AACATTCTTTTAAAAAAATTATACATAAGTAGTTCTACTTTACAAAGTTAAACTTAGGAATAAACCTGACAGGCATTAATGTTTTAAATGGATTCTTATTCTCACCGTATGGCTGTTTTTTTTAACGCAAACCTGTCAGGTTTTGGTGGTGATCCCTGTCATCGTAAAGTAGAAGTAGGTAAATATAAGTATTTTTGGATGACTACTTAAGTGCAAAAGATGGTTTTGCAAAGCACTCTAAAAAGCTTTCTTTTATTGTAAAACAAGGTCCCAATCTTTCCATACAGCCTCATAGCCATTGCTACGAATCATATTAGCAATTTGCTGTGGGCTTCTTTCATCCGAAATCTCGAATTGTTCCAAGGCTTCCTCTTCAGCAGCATAACCTCCAGGGTCTGTTTTAGAACCTGCAGAAATAGATGTAATCCCTAATTGAAAAACATGATCTCTGAATTTTTGACTTTCGCGTGTGGATAGTGATAACTCTACTTCTTCATTAAAGATACGGTATGCACAAATCAATTGTACTAATTCTCTATCACTCATCGCAACTTTAGGCTCTAAACCTCCTGAGAACGGTCTCAAACGAGGAAACGATATAGAATATTTACTTTCCCAATAAGTTTTCTCTAAATAATCTAGATGCGTAGCACAGAAGAAAGAGTCTGTACGCCAATCTTCCAAGCCTATCAATGCTCCTAAACCCATCTTATGGATTCCTGCTTTGCCTAAACGGTCGGGGGTATCTAAACGATAATAAAAATTTGACTTTTTGCCTTTTGGGTGATGCTTTTTGTAATCTTCTTCTCTGTAGGTTTCTTGATATACGAGTACAGTATTTAGCCCTAAGGCTATCAATTCTTTGTAATCTTCTACTTCCAAGGGTTGTACTTCTATAGAGATATGAGCAAAGTGTGGCTTTATAAGCTCGATAGCATGTTTGAAATAGTCCATACCAACCGTTTTGTTGGCTTCGCCTGTTACCAAAAGAATATGGTCGTAGCCATATGATTTGATGACTTCTACTTCCTTTAGTATTTGTTTGTCGCTCAATGTTTTTCTTCGTACTGGATTGTCCAAGCTAAAACCACAATAGGTACAAATGTTTTGGCATTCGTTGGATAAGTACATTGGAGCAAAAAGTTGAATGGTTTTGCCAAAACGTTTTAAGGTCAAGGCTTGGCTCAACTGTGCCATTTGCTCTAAATATGGGGCTGCTGCTGGAGAAATTAATGCTTTGAAATCTTCTAAATCACGTGCTTTATTTTTCTGTAAAGCATGTTCTACCTCGATACTAGTTTTAGCATAAATAGAGGCTGAAACTTCTTCCCAAGATAGGCGATCGAACAATTCTTGAAAGTTACTCATACCAAATACTTTCTACAAAGCTAGGCATTCGTAAGTTAAGAATGAAAAATTAGTTTCTATCGTTTTTTACAAAGAAGTGATTTAAACTTTTTCGCTTCAAACAAAAAAGTTTAAATCACTTCTAATTATATAGCTAAGAGAAATCAAAATATCTTGTATCTCAGCTTAGTATATTAGTTAGCCATTGATTCTAACACAGCAGTATCTTCTGTAAAAGGCGTTTGCACTCTAAAGTCTGTAAGTGAAATAGCAAAATCACTTTTCAACTCTGTCTTATTTTCCTCTGAGGTCTCAAGCTTTGCCATATCAAAATCTTTATCAATGTATTGTTTGATAAGTTCCTCAGATTTCTTGGCATATACTTCCTTGATTGCTTCAGAAGAGCTTTTGCCATTTTTCTCTTGATATACTTCGTTCATTGGCTTTAAGCCGAAACCTTTTTCTAAAACAAGGTTTGTAGATCGCAAAGAACCCTCTACCCAACCTTGATAATCTGAAAATGCTTCATTACAAGTATATATATTTTCGAGAGGATTTACCAAATCTTTAATTACCTGCTTATCATCTGCGTGTAAAGCCCACTGATGAACACCAAAGCCAAATTGCTGACTTTCAGGTACGCCTATTTGTACGGTACCATCCCATATTCTAGCACTAGTCATGACAGGTTTAGGGACATATGTGGTATTGAACAAGAGTTTAAAAAACTTCGTAGCTTGCTCTACTACCGCCTCTGAAGCTGCAAACAGTGTTTGAGGTGTTTTATTGTTATAGTGCTCTTGCATAGGAGAACTAAATAAAGGACCGTTTTCTTGTAAAGCTTTCCAAAAGTTAATATTCAAATAATCACAATAAATAGTGAGCGCGGCAGGTTTGGTATATTTACTATCCATACCATTGTCTATTTTATTCAATTTTTCTTGAATGTCTTTAGGTATCTCAGCATTGTTTATTCTCATAAACTCTTCATACTCAAGTGCTGCAACAGATTTGTCATCTAGTGAATAGAAAGGATATACCGAGCCTAGTGGCAAATCCGAAAAGTTAGGGCCAAACGATACCGCTGGAAGTCCAGTAGAACCGTTGCCCCACCATGGCTTATCGTAGTACAGGTTGATTTTTAATAACGGTTGATTACTTGCCGTCTGTAGTGTGTTCCAAAGTTTTTTGGATTTTTTGCTTTCCAATGTATTAAACGCATCAGAGCCCACATACAACTTTTCTAATGCTAAACGTGGCATTGCCAAGACTACCTTGTCTGCATGGATCACTTCTTCTTGTGCATTGTCGCTATCAAAG
Organism: Cytophagales bacterium; assembly: GCA_011524675.1. Classification (GTDB taxonomy): domain Bacteria; phylum Bacteroidota; class Bacteroidia; order Cytophagales; family JAAEPT01; genus WTJX01. Next base: position 2,405 of record WTJX01000458.1, on the reverse strand, counting down.
TTTGTAACGTACTTTATAGCATAACCTTTCCCTTCTCCTAAAGATGAAATCCCTTTGACAAATGTTTTTAAGATGATTTTTTCTTTGCCTATGTCTTTTGCCAAAGCATTAGGCAAGGTGCTGAAACCATAAGCTAAGGTTCTAAATTTAGGTTCTGAAGGAAACTCTTCCAACAATTGATAGGCTACACCTGCATTCATGCGAGACAAAAACGTACCGTTGAAGCCTAAGAGTCTGTAAAGCATTTCTATGCATTCCTGCGAAAATCCCATTTCGGTAAATAGGTTCCACAAAGACCAGTCTTTCAAAGGAATATCGTTCCATTTGCATTCTAACCTAAAACTTTGCCAGAACTCAGGGCCTCTGTCTTCAATTTTAGGAACGACAAAACTAGGATTGGCACTCAAAATGCGATTAAATATTGTATCAATGATTTGTTTTGGATATACTCCTTTTTCTGCGGGATTCAGATGATATAGCTCTTCCCAAATTTTACTATTATCCTGCTTAGACTCTGTATTGTTAAAGCTTTTTCCTCTGAAGTAAAGCCTGTTGTTACCATTACTTCCCATAGGGAAAGGAACGATTTGGTCCGTCATTGGCTCTTCTCTGATGCCATTTTCATCTTTTATTTCAGCATTCAATGATAGAAAAAGCGCCATCAGATTATCCATACTATCAAACGTAAAGCGCATTCCCCCTTCTTCTTCTTTTAGGACGATTTCTTTTGTAGCTCCCCCTTGTTGCACCTCGTCAAAGTTGATAAGGTCAGAGTCTAACCTTCCTCCTGTACGGTTTGACTTTTCAAATATTAAGATGTCTTCCTGTGGGTTTTCTTTGAGTAGTCTCCATGTCAAGTATAATCCAGACATTCCTCCGCCTACTACAAGTGTTCCTACTTTTTTGGGAATATTAAAATTATCTGCATGTTTTAGCTCATTCAGTGATAAATGATTCATAAGTAATAATTAATTTAAGTTCTATTTTTTGTAAATTAGGAATATTTATAGACACTAAATAGTGTTTAATGTAAATATTATAAAAAAATAATTTTTTTAGCTTATTATAACC
>WTJX01000458.1:0-1234 GCA_011524675.1 Cytophagales bacterium | reverse complement strand
AGTAAGTAAGCGTTTATATACTAAGTTATACATCCAGATAAAACAAAAAAAGCCACACGTAGTGGCTTTTTTTAATTTTTAGCAGAAAAAATACTCCTTAATTGATCTACGATCTGACCATTGCCAGAGACCGTAATTTCTCCAATCTTATCAGCGATTTTTTCTACATACTCCATCTCTTTTAGTTTAAAGAGCATTTCGTTATCTTCCATTAGTTTGGCGGTATTCAGCAAACTTCTCGTAGAAGCTGTTTCCTCTCTTCGGGTAATAACATTAGCCTGAGCTTGTTTCTGAGCGATCAATACTTGGTTCATGATTTCTTTCATTTCGCCAGGCAAGATCACATCCCTCATACCACAATGAATAAGTTCCACACCCAAGGCAGCTACTTTTACTTTCAAAAGCTCCATAATATAAGGCTCTATAGCTTCTTTATTTTCAAGCATTTCGTCCAACGTCCACTTACCTATATATTCACGCAAGGCTAACTGTACAAGGATATACAATTGCTTTTCATAATCCTTATTTTCAACAATTGCTTTTTTAATATCTTTTACTTTAAACTGAACGAAGAAGTTTACTCTTAGAGCAGCTTTATCTTTGGTCAATATTTCTTGACCAGAGATTTCTAACTGCCTCTGCCTCAAATCAACTTTAGAAACTAAGACAGATTGTCTATTTTTCCAGAAAAAATAATCTCCAGCCCCCAAGGTCTTCACCGCTTTATTGTCAATAAACAAAATACCTTGCTCATAAGGCTCTATTTTGCATACCCTTATGTAAGTACTTAATTCACTTCGTTGAAAAATAGAAGGGTGAATGTTCTCCGTTATTTCTACCTTACTCAAATCTACCCTTTCAAAACGATGCTTTATAAGACCATTCCAAAAAGCATATTTCCCTGCACTAAGCACCTCTTTGAAATTATTATTATCATACCTCAGTACAATTTCGCTATCCTTTACTTCTACGATAGTCAAAAACTTCATAAGCGCAGTATCCTGAGAAAATAAAGCCAAGTCTTTTTTAGGGTAAAAAGGCATAATCAAATCATACATTTCTAATGTCTCACCAAACCTTAGCCAGTGAGCCCCCTGAGTAAGCACTCTATGATAATCTCCTTTTCTAAATACCAATCCTATTGTCCCTTGGTTTATTCTTATCTTTTTCATGTGTTTTAAATGTGTTCAAGTGTTCTTGTATTTAAGTGTTCAAGTTGATAATAACCTAGTAT
>WTJX01000183.1 GCA_011524675.1 Cytophagales bacterium | reverse complement strand
TAGTACGTGCTGGTGCAGGAAATAGCTATGCACTCACATTTGATCTATCATCTTTTACCGCCTTGTTTTCTTCTAATTACCTCTACGGTGGTATAGGTGACATTGACTACATAGACCTAACATTACGCTTTTTGCTTACCGATAATTTTGAAGCTAGAAAACTATTTGAATTAGAAAAATTTAGAGCTTCAGCTTTCTACTATGACAATGATGGCGTTACCAAGATAGGCTGTTCAGAATACGGCGACAGGGTATTTTATAACCAACAAGAGATAGATGTGGCAAATCATGTCGCCAATATGTACCGATGCAACGAAGCGGTAGCAGACCAGTTTTTTGCCAACAAAACGGAAACAGGAGATCTATTTCCAAACGAATACCGCCCTATGTTTGAGTGGGACTCTACCGTGATCGAAGTCCCTTCGGGTGTAGTCATAGGCGATGTAGTAACCGTATCTGGAGCAGAATGGCAAGGAAACAAACTAGGCATCAACTATGACACCACCTACCATGATGGTTTGCTTGTCATCAAAAGAGGAGATAATTTTTTAGACCCAGATATGAACGTGAGTAGCTTTGCTCGCTTTAGGTTAGGCTTTACAGCTTCCTGCGAAAGCCAACTCATAGAAAACTATCAATCTACTTTCCACTTCAAAGAATACGCTTACTCAGGCAATAAGGTAAATTCGTCTATCACCAATGAAAACAAAGTTACCTTTTCTGAACCCGACTTCTTAGTACAAGCGGTAGAAACCAATTTCTTGGGTAGTGGTGTAGAAGCTGAATTTGACCTCTCCGTAGAAAACATAAGTGTATCGTCTGTTCCATACAACTGGGTATTGATTCAGCCAAACCCTAGCATCAGCTTAAACAAAGTATCCCTAATTTATGCAAACGACACCTCCTACCTCCCTTTGAACTATTATGGTGATTCTATTTGGGTAGAGATGGGGGAGCTAACCTCCAACCGTGAAGCTGTACTACGCTTTTATGTAGGCTATACCACATGTAGCAATCAAGAAATTATAGTCAAGCATGGTTGGAACTGCGTAGGCTACCCTACCATTTCCACCGTTTCAGACTACTGTTATAGAGACTCTGTAAGCTTTCTTTTAAGACCAAAAGAAGCTCAAGTACAACTCAAAAAAATATCAGAGCCTACTACCTATATCAATCGTTGCGACCCATTTGAGGTAAGTCTAGAAATCAATAGTGCACAAGTAGCAGACTTATTTCATCCTTTACTAAAGATGAGTCTAGAAAATGGTGCAGACGGCTTGATCGTTGATAGTGTATTGGTCGAGTACCCCAAAAACTCTGGTAATATAGAGACGATAGCTTCTACAATACAAGAAGACACTTTCCTGCTAGATTTGACACAACACTCCTACATAGCCGCTATCCAAGGCATCTATGGTACAGACCATGCCGATGATAAAGACGAAAGAGCCGCAGATATTAGCTTTTATTTGAAACCAGGTTGTCGCTTTCAGTCCAATAGTAGTTTAGTATTTGAAGTATTTGGCTACAGTCCATGTGGTAGTAAGGCTGTTGGTGATGGTACCAAAATAGCTACCTCCTCCATCATCATCAATGGTGCTCAACCACCCTATATCGCTTTCAGTACGATAGGCATCCCAAACGAAGGAGAGGGTATGATCGCCTGTGACACCCAAACGGTTAGTATCCATACCATTATCAAAGACGGTATAACTGGAAGCACAGACTCTGCGAAAATCAGCCTTCCACAAGGACTACACCTTGTAGAAGGAAGCCTCCATTGTACAGGAGAATACTGCCCAAGCCTTGAAGAAACGACCTATATCAATGGCAGACAGGTATTATATTTTAAAATACCCGAAGGCATAGCTTCCGACGGAGTGGTTCAATATACGTTTGATGTAAGAAGTAGCATACTAGACGGCTGTAACCTAGAGGGGGAAATTGATTTGGTAAACTTTGTAAATACAAGTGGAGTGTCTTGTACAGGCTACAGCTGCCCTAGCATTATGGTACCTACAGAGATCGTATCGCAAGCCTTCCCTATTTTCAAACCCGACATTCAGCTAAACAGCGTATCAAACGCACTAGTAAACATCAATGGCTATGAGTGTAGCATAGGAATAGACCTAGCCTTGCTCAACAATGCAAGCTTATACCATGCGGGCAACTTTGAAGCAGTGATCTATGGCGTTAACGATACTTTGTACAAAACGGGCGCCCCTATAGGACGCTATAGCTTCACTAGAAATTTACAAGCAGGAAACAGTGCAAACGTACAGCTAACATTTGTTTCCTCAGCAGTGTATGACTACAACAAAGGCATCTATTTAGAACTATATGATGAACAAAACCAGTGTTTTTGTGAACTACCAAACCGCTATGTAACTACCACAGTCAATAACAATAATCCATTAGAAGCAAAAGACGATGCCTTCTCCGTCCCTATCGGTGAAACATCCGTTCTCAACTTTGACCTTATGGAAAACGATGTATATAATGAGCAAGATACTGTATTGTCAAATTTGGTAGGTGGTGTTTCTCTAAATGCAAATACGTCTATCCTTATCACGTCAAAAGGAGCAACAGTCCGCCTAAACCGTATCAATGGGGAAGTTCAATTTTTAGCTCCAATAGGAGCTATGGGTACAGACAGCATCAAATATTATATAGAAGACAACTACCCTATAAAACAATATGACACGGCAACTGTGGTCTTCCAATTTGAAGAATTTGCTCCCCTAAGCCGTAGCATTTATGATACCACCTATATCCGAACAGACTTGACAGTAGATGTGCTAGATGGTAAAATAGACCCAAATTATGATGCCATGTACCTAGACACTGTATCCCTACCTAGCAGAAGTATTCTAGGAGGAACAATACAGCACAGCAACCAGCAACTTATTTTCACACCTTCACCACACTTTTTGGGAGACGACCGCATAGTTTACCAAGTGTGTGACACCACATCCCCTAGCAGTCTCTGTGCATACGATACCCTATACATTCATATCTTGGACGAAGGGCAAGCACCAAATAATGATAACGAACATATAGAAATATTAGAAGACCATAGTACGAACGTAAATATTTTGAGAGGAAACACAGATCCTGATGGTGAACCTATCTATGCAAAAATTTCAGGACTTAGTTCTGTGATGGGCGGTATATTATCTTACACTGCCGAAGATAGTAGCGTAAGCTATACTCCACCTCTAAACTTTGTAGGTGAAGACACATGGGTCTATGAAGTATGTGACAATCCCAATGGACTTTCAAAATGTACCTATGATACTTTGTTCATATACGTAATACCACAGACAGACACGATCAACTTGACTACACAAGAGCGTAAAGACACTACACTATGTCTCGCAGACCTCTTTGACCCTTTGTTTACGAACAGTAGCCTGCAACTACGCTCCAATCAAAGCTTACTATACAACGACCTCAACCTTAGCAACCGTTGCCTCATCCTATCGTCTCATACAACAGGGGTAGATTCATTATATACCTATAGTTGCGTTGACAACCTATGCGATACCGTATTACTCATCATAGATGTACACGAATACATAGGAATACCTCCAAAGGCAGAAGATGATTTTTTTACGGTACGACTTGCTAGCGTTGGATCGTTTGACCCTAAAAGCAACGATCAAGACCCAGACACAGACAAAGAAGACTTAAAAATACACCTATGCAATAGTACTCATACAAACGATACATTGTGTACAAAACTTGGTGCTATCGTAGAAGTGGCAGACGATGTGGTCTATTACCATGCACCGACAAGAGAACTCGGCAAAGATGTATTTCAATACATCATATGCGATGAAGAAAATTTATGTGATACCGCCACCGTAGAAGTCAACATCTTGAATCTAAACTTAGAAGCAATGGTCGTAACACCAGACGATGATGGCATCAATGATTATTTGATAGCACCAGGTTATGCAGAAAAAGAAGAAATCCCCAATAGTGAAATAAGCATTTACAACCGTTGGGGCAACCGTATTTTTCATGCCAAAAATTACTTCAACAACTGGAATGGGCAAATGGATACTGGCGGAAGGCTTCCATTTGGAACATACTTTTTTGTACTCAAATTTGAAGATGATGACCGCACAGTAGTCAACTATGTATTCTTAAATAATTAATAAAAGGTTTTAAAAAGCCTTATGATATAAAGATTGTAACCTAATGAAAGTTTTCACAAATATACTCTTACTGCTTTGTACGCTTGGCGTATATGCCCAGCAAGACCCAATGTACACACAGTATGTGTTCAATATGCAATCAGTAAACCCAGCCTATGCAGGTAGCCGCAATACCTTGACCGCCACCATACTCTCTCGGTGGCAATGGATAGGCATTCAAGGTGCGCCCAGTACACAGACATTTACCACCCAAACCGTTATTCCAAATAGCCTCTTTGGAGTAGGACTATCCATTACAAAAGATAAAATAGGTCCTCTTACCCAAACACAGCCCTATTTAGATGTCGCATATCACGTTCCAGTATCAGACGAAGGTAAACTTTCTTTTGGTATCAAAACAGGGCTTTCGGTGTATCAATCTAGGATAGGGGAACTACTAGCCAATGCCAACGACCCTAATCAAGCAAATGTCTCAGACAATGTTACAAGTCTTAGTTTTGGAGCAGGCGTATATTACTACCAACCCAAGATGTACATAGGTATCTCCATCCCTAGACTATCACAATCAGACTTAAGTGATCTCACAGGTTTTGAGACAGCAAAGCAAGTAAGACACCTTTTTGTTACCTATGGTTTTGTTTTTGATGCAAGTCCAAATGTAAAAGTAAAGCCCTCAGTATTAATGAAAGATGTCAAATCTGCCCCCATAGAGTTTGACTTGACAACTAGTGTATTGTTGTATGACAAGTTTTGGCTTGGAGCAACATATCGCACTGGAGATGGTATGGGAGCAATGATGCAAGTAGAGGTAAATGATAAAATAAAAATTGGCTACGCCTATGATTATCCTTTTAGCCAAATCAATCAAGGAATTGAAAACATGACACAAGCAACACACGAGCTGATGCTTGGTAT
>WTJX01000632.1:1719-5086 GCA_011524675.1 Cytophagales bacterium | reverse complement strand
CCGAAGGGAACGCCCTAACGTTATGAAGTAAAAACAGCAAGCAATACAAAAATTCTCTTTAGCCATATTTTCTGAAAAAAAGCAAATTTTTATTTGGAACAATCATTCCAATATCAATACCTTTGCTAAAAGAACAAACGTTCCAATATTAAATTAGATATAACTTTCGAACATATGAATAAACTTAATGGAAAGACTGCCGTCGTTACAGGAGGTAACAGTGGCATAGGCTATGCTTCTGCCAAAGAATTGAAAAACCAAGGGGCGAATGTTGTGATTACAGGAAGAAAACCAGAAAAAGTGCAAACCGCGGCAACAGAAATTGGCGTAAAGGGAATTGTTGCTGATGTTGAGGATATTTCTGCTATTGAGCGTTTGGTAGAGCAGGTCAAAAATGAATTTGGTAAGGTAGATATCTTATTTGTAAATGCAGGTGTTTTTCAGCCCGCACCAGTAGGACAAACAAGCGAAGAGATGTTTGAGCATCAAATGGGTATTAATTTTAAAGGTGCTGTATTTACTATAGAAAAGTTTCTTCCCATCTTAAATGAGGGTGCATCTATCATTAATTTGTCATCTGTGATTGCCTATACAGGAATGCCAAATACGGCGATATATGGAGCATCAAAGGCTGCATTAAATTCATATACCCGAACTGCTGCTACAGAATTAGCTTCAAGAAAAATTAGAATCAATGCCGTAAATCCAGGACCCATAGCTACACCGATCTTTGGAAAAACAGGTATGGAAGAGAAGCAGTTGGATGGCTTTGCACAAGCTATGCAAAACCGTGTACCTCTCAAACGATTTGGACAACCAGAAGAAATAGCCAAATTAGTTGCTTTTTTAGCTTCTGATGATGCTTCATTCATTACTGGAGGTGAGTATAACATAGATGGAGGTGTTAACATCAATCCACTCTTGAGCTAATTCTTTTGAGCATAGTTGGAACGATAATTCCAACACATTACTTTTGTGGAAGCATTGTAAGCTTCCACATCTTTTCTGTATGCCAAGAATAAAAACATTTGACGAAAATGAAGTACTAGTCAAAGCAATGAATTTGTTTTGGAAACAGGGGTATTCTGCTACTTCTGTGCAAGATTTAGTGAGTCATCTAGGCATTAACAGAGCAAGCTTATATGATACTTTTGGTGATAAAGAACAATTGTTCAAAAAGTCTTTCGCACTATACAGAAAATCAACTATGGAAGGGTTGATTCATTTTTTTGGAAATCATCCCAATATAAAGCACGGCTTTTCGACCTTATTTGATAATGCTATTCAAGAGTCAATACAAGATAAGGATGCCAAAGGCTGTTTTGTTGTAAATACGATAACGGAACGTATTCCTAATGACGAAAGCCTAATTAAAGTCATAGAAGAAAATAAGCGTGATTTTGAAAACCTTTTTTATGACTATTTGAAAAAAGGTAAAGATGAAGGACAATTAAAAACTGAGCAAAACTTGAAGTCTTTGTCGTCTCTACTTTTTATGCTTTTCAATGGAATAAAAGTTGTTTCTAAAATAAACCCTCAAAAACAAGAATTAAAAAATACTATCGATATCGCCTTGACTTTGATTTATTGATTAAGTGTGTGCTACGAGTCATTTTTATCAGTTTATAACACATTTCAAATAATTTGTAATTATTTTTTAGCTACGAACTTCTTATTCATTTCACCTATCGATCCCATATTCCTCTCTTTCACCCCAATCAATTAATGTAAAATAACACTAAAAAATAAAATAATAATTCCTTACTATAATTATAATCCTTACCTTTAAGAGGTCAAATAATTTTATCTAAAAACAAAAAACTTTCATTATGAAATTGCACAAGCTATTTTTAATCCTACTGACTACGTTTCAGTTTTTTCATGCTAACTCAGGAAATATATGGTACTCTATTGGTTTTCACTTCGGAAAAAACATCCCTAATACTAACAGAAGAAGTAAAACACCTTACATAGAAGCGACTGATAGAAATAATAAATTGGTATGGCTTGAAAAAGATACAAACTCAATAGATGGATCTGCGATTGGTTTGGATGTCTGCTTTAGTAATAATGATGCCGTAGTATTTGGTTATTTTAGACAACACTTAGAACTTTTTGGGTTAAAAATGGAATCTAACTTCAAAGGAAGGTCAGCTTTTATATTAAGGTGTAATAGCGAAGGCAAAGGAATTTGGGCCAAAGTCTTAAAATCAAATAAAGGAACAAAAATCTCAAGTGCAGAAATAACTCCTGATGGATTCATTTTAGTTACTGGCTCTTATGATGCAGACGCTACTTTTGGAAAAAATTGCCAACTGAAAGGCAAAGGTGCTTTTTTATGCAAGCTAGACTCCAACGGAGAAGTAGTATGGAGTCATAGTAGTGAAGGTGGTATTTTTGGCGGAGATATTAAATACACCATCAAAGATGGCATCATATGGTTAGGTGTAAACAAAAAAGATGATAAACACCATACATGGCTAAAAAAACTTTCTTTTGAAGACGGAAAAGAAATATGGTCTGTCAAAAACGATCAAATATTTCTTCACGACAGATCTGATAGATCTCAACTGCAATTATGTGCTTTTGCAGATGCTAACCCAGTCGTGATACAACTTGAAGCTAATAATAATAGAAAAGAGTTGGTCGTTTATTCTTTTGATAAAAAGACAGGCAAACAGCTCTATCGAAAAGTATTACTATCTTCTAATTCATTAAAAAATACAGGGGCTGGTGTGAAGGAAAATAATATACTCACCTTAACTGACTTACAACTATTTGGAGGAGTACTTTTTGCTGCCGGAAACTTTGGCGAAAAAGAAATGACTGTACATTTGAAAAATGAAAACAAAACTATTCAAAGTATGGGATCATCTGATATGTGGGTACTAAGGCTTACAAACACCTTAGATATAGATCAATTCAATGTATATGGAGGAAAGTACACTGATAACTTACTTTATATTTCAAAACATTATAATATAATAGAGATAGGTGGAGGTTATCGCCAGCAAACTCTTGTAGGAGACAGTCTGTTAACTACAAACAAAAAATTAGTAGTTCCTTTTAGTGCGCCTATTTGTGATGCTCCTAGCTATAAGTCAAAAGGAATAACTATAATAGACATAGCAACAGAAATAACTACAACAGATCTGACAACAGGAATAACTACTAAAACTACCACTTATAACTTGAATGCAGGAAAAGAAAAATCAAAGGTGAAAGAAAGTTTAAAGATTGAAGAAGAAGTAAAGACAGAAGAAGAACTCATCGAAAAAACAACCTTGGTAGTTTATCCAAATCCTATTTCAAATCAATCTCAAATTCATTTGAAGTACAACTTTCTACCGTCAAATTACTATGAAGT
>WTJX01000632.1:0-1619 GCA_011524675.1 Cytophagales bacterium | reverse complement strand
ATCAATCTCAAATTCATTTGAAGTACAACTTTCTACCGTCAAATTACTATGAAGTGTTTATCTACAGTCAGTCAACCCTTGAATCTGTAAGGCTAGGTTCTTTTTTATACTCAGAGCTACAACATGAGTGGTCGTCTCCATTTATAGGTTTTGCAAAAGGAACATACTTCATCAAATTATTTTCCGATGGCGAAGTAATTGAGAATTATAGAATTATGGTAAAATAAGCAAGAAGCCGTTGGCGGTTAGTGATGACAACCGCTGCAATAGCCACTAAAAATGATGAATGTGGTATCTAAAATGCAATACCTAATTTAGATTTCTATACATTTTTTTTAGCGATCTTATCATTTCTTTTAAGAGACTTTTTATACTCAGAGATAGAATGTGCCTCTAAAAGTAAATTTTTAAAAACAAACACCTCTTCTATTTTGCTGATAACCGCCATTTTCTTACCTCCATGGGCATAGCCCAAAAAAGGAAAAGAAGGCACTTGATCTATAATTGCAAGCTTATGATGCTTTATTTTGTTCACAATGCGGTAATGAGACTTAAGCCTAGTACGCTTGGCATAATTACAAAAATCCTTATCTCCAGATTTAGGTTCTCCAAAAGTAACAAGCTTAATAGGTAGTCCTGTGTAATCATCATTTGAAGAAAGATATACAGCAGATAAAAATGCAATCGCCCCACCTAAGCTATGCCCTGTAAAGATTATTTCTTTAAAGGACTCAGGTAATTTTGGCAATACCTTTTTACGAAAAATTTCTTCAAATGCTATCGCGAACCCCTTATGAATTTCACCTTTTGCATTCGGAATATACTTTTTTGCAGGAATCTTTCTAGTATCTATATCTTTCAAGATATTGGGTAAGTTATCCGTACCTCTAAAGGCTACAATAACTTTATCTTCTTTGTATAAGATTACAGCTTGTAGGTTTGAAAAACCATGTGATATGTTAAACTTATCACTTTTCACTACTGTAACTTTGTATCCTCTTTTTTCCCATTTTTTCTTTATGGTGCTCTTACTACCATAAACATCACTGGAAATTTTACATAACTCTAAAATATTCATAACTAAACATGTATATCTTCCCTATGTTGACTGAGACAAATCTAAAACCTTCTCTAAGTCTTCAAAAAGAACTTTACTAGAAAGTATTACCTTAACTTCTCTTGTATTAATATCAAGAACAATCATTGATTTAGACATAAAACCTCCCCTCACATAACGATAACCTTTGACTTCAGTAACTAATATCGTATCTTTTTTAAAAAATATATTCTTAACCTCCAAATATTTCATGTCAACACCACTTACTTTATCTAAATAATAATTACGATCAGTAAGAGCTTTTAAGAAAAAGCCTACTATACTTCCTATGAAGAAATATTTGTTATAAAAGCCAAGCGACAACAAATATTCTAGAATAAAAAACATTAGAAATAAACAAGGGTAAACCCAAAAATTTAAAAAGACAAGCATTTATTTAACTGATTTTTTGTGACTACTTATGAATCCAGGGATTCCGCTTTTAACTAGGGAAGTCTTCCTTTTCTATCTTAGATTCAAGAGATAAGTGCAAATTATTTTAAACATCCTCTGGGGTACCCCA
>WTJX01000223.1 GCA_011524675.1 Cytophagales bacterium | reverse complement strand
TTTCTGTGCAGTTAGCGATTAACCGCTCAGTCATCGTGTTTTTAGAAGGTATTTATTGCTTTTCAGCGGTAGGTTTTCAATCAAATAGAGATTTGGTTAGGCGGGCTTAGACTACATCGCTATCAATTACCTTTACACCTTATAGAGCACAAAAAAACTTCACCACAGCTAAACTGTAGTAAAGTTTTTTTTGAAAATCTAAATATAGGTATGAGCACTCAAAGTAAACCGAAGCTTATGAACGTAAGTACTACAGTGTTTGTTGAAGAGAATTATTCATCTCTATTTTTGATAAGATCAACGAACTTTTTTGAGGGTTTAAAACTAGGGATGTAATGCTCTTTTACTACTATTTCAGTACCTTTAGATATGTTTCTAGCTATTTTTTGAGCACGTTTTTTATTCACAAAGCTACCAAAACCTCTCACATATATATTTTCTCCTTCTGCCATTCTATCTTTGACAATGGAAAAAAAAGACTCCATAGTAATAGATACTTCAGTTTTATCAATGCCTGTCTGTAAAGAGATTTGGTTTATTACTTCTGCCTTAGTCACTTTTGCTATATTTACATTTACTAATCTATGTTATACCAAAGTATGATATGTATATCAAAAAGTCAATCAATTGAATTGAAAAATTTAGTTTGTTCAAGTAAAAAGTAATCATGTCAAACAAAACAATAACAAAAAAAATAATAAATTGGTATCACGAGCATAAACGCCCCCTCCCTTGGCGTGATACGCAAGACCCTTATTTGATATGGCTTTCAGAAATCATACTCCAACAAACTAGGGTAGCGCAGGGCATGTCTTACTACGAAAAATTTGTAGCAAACTATCCTAATGTACACGAGCTTGCCAATGCCGATCAATCAGAAATATTACGTCTATGGCAAGGCTTGGGCTATTATTCGCGAGCAAGAAACTTGCACTTTGCAGCGAAACAAGTGATAGATGAATATCAAGAAAAATTCCCAACAAGTTACTCTGAGTTAAAAAAACTCAAAGGAGTAGGAGATTATACCGCCGCAGCCATAGCTTCTTTTGCTTTTGAAGAAGAAGTACCCGTAGTAGATGGCAATGTCTATAGAGTGCTAGCACGACTATTTGCTATAGACATCGACATCGCATCAAGCACAGCTTATAAACAGTTTGCTGCAATTGCCAAACAGCTCATTTGCCACGCCAAAGCAAGCACTTTCAACCAAGCGATTATGGAGTTTGGTGCTTTACAATGCACACCCAAAAACCCACAATGCATTACATGCCCTTTAAGTATAGATTGCAAAGCCCATCAAGAAAATAAAACCACACACTACCCTATCAAAATCAAAAAAATCAAAATCAAAAAAAGGTATTTTAATTATGCAGTACTGAGCAGAGACGACAACATCTTGATGAATGAAAGAAAGGGTAAGGATATATGGCAGGGTCTCTACGACTTCCCACTTTTAGAAAGTATAAACAAGCTTTGTACAGAAGATGAATTAATCACTTGGCTCAATGAAAACACGCTTGTTGATGCTTCTAATAAATTAACATTAAAAAAAGTTTCAAAAGTTTACAAACATATTTTAAGCCACCAACATATTTATGCAATTTTTTACTATATTCATATTCAAAATCCTGACACTAATAGAAAGTTATCAGATAGTTACCATTCTTTAGAAGAATGTTTTCGATTACCGAAACCTATTTTGATCGCTAATTATTTGAAGGAAAGCATATTTTAAAGTAATTTCAATATCTAAATATAAAAATAAGGAACATGTCAGTGAACAAAGTTATTTTGATCGGTAGATTGGGAAAAGATCCAGAAATACGAGCTATGGAAAACGGAAGAAAGGTTGCTAGATTCCCTGTGGCTACCGATGATAGCTACAAAGATAGAGAAGGAAATAAAGTAGAAAGAACAGATTGGCACAATGTTGTTTTTTGGGGACCACAAGCAGAGATATGTGAACGTTTTTTAAACAAAGGAAAATTAGTTTATATTGAGGGTAAACTCAAAACTAGGTCTTACGAACAAGATGGCGTCACCAAATACACAACAGAAGTACTAGGAGTCCAAATGACTATGTTAGGCTCTAGAAGCGAAGATGGTGGTCAAATGGGTGGCGGTATGGCAGCAGCTCCAGCGCAAACAACAGCTGCTACAGCTACAACTGTAAGCAATGCTGCACCAGCTATGGAAGACGTAGATGATCTACCCTTCTAAAAAAACCTAGGTAGTTAGATACCTTTGCATAACCTTTTACTTTACGTCTTTACTTCCCCTTTATGAAAAAAGAGTGAGTAAAGACGTAAAACTCAAAAAAATAAGTTTTACTAAAACCCTTAATTATATGGACGAAAGTCCCTTTAGTTGTTTGGCATTTATTATGTTAGACAATAGCAGTATCCCCTTCTTGATCTTTTCTATAGTAATAATATTAGTATTATTACTACTGTCAGCACTTATATCAGGATCTGAAGTAGCTTTCTTCTCTCTATCCAAAGAAGAGATTCAATTGTACAATGAAAGTGAAAACAAGAAAGAGCGAGCCTTGGCAAAGCTATTGAGCAATCCAAAAAAGCTTTTGGCTACCATCCTTGTATTTAATAATTTGGTCAATGTTGCTGTGGTTACCTACAGTACTTTTGCCTTGACTCATATGGTAGAAAAGCCGTCCGCTTCATTACTCTTTTTACTATCATTAGTCATCACCTTTTTGCTTGTATTCTTTGGAGAGCTTATCCCCAAAGTATATGCTACGCACAATCAAGTAAAGTTTGCCATGCTCAACCTACGTATGCTCAATGTAGCAGACAAAGTGTTCAACCCTATAGCCCAACTCTTACTTAGCCTTACGAGTGTTGTAGAAAAAAGAATCAAACGTAAAGAGTACCAAGTATCTGTAGAAGAACTCACCACGGCAGTAGAAATAGCCTCTAGCGTAACAGAAACTAGCGAAGAAGAAAAAGAAATGCTCAAAGGCATAGTCAACTTTGGGACAATCAATGTAAAACAAATCATGCGTGGACGCACAGACATCACCGCTTTTGATTATGAAATGAATTTTCATGAGCTGATGGACAAAATCAATAAATCTGGCTATTCGAGAGTACCCGTCTATCGCGATACAATAGACAACATCATTGGTATCTTATATGTAAAAGATTTCCTACCTTATATAGACAATGAAGAATCTTTTAGATGGCAGTCATTAGTACGCTCTACCTACTTTATTCCTGAAAGCAAAAAAATAGATGCCTTACTCAAAAACTTCAAAGAACGTAGGGTGCACATGGCTATCGTAGTAGATGAATATGGAGGCACATCTGGCTTGGTAACCTTAGAAGACATACTAGAAGAAATAGTCGGAGAGATAAATGATGAATTTGATGAGAATGATATTGAATTCACACAGATAGCAAAAGACACCTTTGTATTTGATGGTAAAACGTCTTTAAATGACTTTTGCAAAATAATAAATGCAAATCCTCGTTCTTTTGATGATGTAAAAGGAGAAAGCGGCTCTCTCGGTGGGCTGTTACTAGAGCTACACTCTAGCATGCCCAATGTAGGAGAAGAGATAACGCACGATCACTTTTTGTTTACGGTAGAGTCTGTGAGCGATAAGCGCATCAAACGCATCAGAGTAAAAATATCCAAAGAAAAGGTAAGTGAGTAAAAGATTAGAGATTAAAGAGGTGGGCATTGGGATTGGGAGAGTAGAGCTTTATTCAAAAGTACAAAGTACAAGGTATTAGGTACAACGATTTCAATTTACAATTAGACGATTGACTATTTACTATATTGATACGTAAAGACTTAGAGACGTATAGACGTAAGGACGTTAAAGCATAAAGATAATATGCAAGAAGCTGATGACTAGAAGGCTTTGCATAACTAAGGTTTTGCAAAGCCTTCGATTAAAACAGATACAACTAACTAAACATCAAAGAGTTAGTAACTTGAATACACGAACACACGAATACTTGAACACATCGTAAAACCATGAAAAAAAACTATTTATTTCTAATCCTTTTAAGCTTACTATTTTCATGCTCGACGGATTATGTACCCAAACCTAAAGGCTACAATCACATAGATTTGCCTGCGCATGAATACACTACATTCAATGATGTACGCTATCCTTATCAGTTTGATCTATCGAAGCACGCACGCATATACGATGACACCACTGGACTACAAGGAGAAGGATGGAAAATCATAGAGTACGAAGACCTCTCTGCCAGCATTCATATTACCTACGAACCTATCACTGCACAAAAAGAAGGTTACGACCTTATCAATGACTCTTATCGCATTGTATATAAGCATGATGTCAAGGCGTATGCCATTGACAGGAAACCTATCAAAACATCTAAAGGCTACCCAGGTGTAATCTTTGAACTACAAGGAGAAATACCTAGCCCATACCAGTTTTTTACACATAATATAGACACTACGCAGTACTTCCGTGGCGCAGTATATTTCCCCATCGCGACAAAAAACGATTCCCTCGCTCCTATCATAAACTACATCGTAGAAGACATGAACCACCTATTAGATACGTTTGAGTGGCTTTAACTTAATGAATAATTAAATAATGGGGTGTTGTGCGGATTGGGAGAGTAGGGCTTTGTTCAAAAGTACAAAGTACAAGGTATTAGGTACAACGATTTCAATTTACAATTGGACGATTGACTATTTACTATACTGATACGTAAAGACTTAGAGACGTATAGACGTATAGACGCGAAAGGCATGATTTCATTCCACGAAAGAGGAAAAAAGATTAGAGATTAAAGATTAAGGATTAAAGAAAAATATAATTGTAGCTTGATAGTATGTGTCCTTGTTCAAGAAGAATGAAGAAATGAAATAATTAAAAAATGAATGGTTTCAATTTACGATTGGACAATTGACTATTTATTGATATGTAAAGACGTAAGGACGTATTGACATGGAGGCGCAAAAGTAAATTTCAAAAATAAAACAACAAAAACAACACACAAACCACTACAAAAACTCTATATTTACACCACAAAAATAAAGCTACACTTGATTCAGGTATAATCCTTTAGGCAAAAATCAACATGCATTCAAG
>WTJX01000263.1 GCA_011524675.1 Cytophagales bacterium | reverse complement strand
GATAAGAAACTGAGAAAGAGTATCATGGGCATTGCTACTGATAGTACACCACTCGAAGAACCAAAAAATCCTGATACATGCAATGTTTTCAAGTTATTTCACCTGCTTGCCAATGAAGAGCAAACCCTAGAGATGAGAAATAAGTATGAAGGTGGGAACTATGGCTATGGTCATGCTAAACAAGCCTTGTATGAGCTAATTTGTGAGCAGTTCAGTGAAGAGAGAATAAAGTTTCAGCAGTTGATGAATGACAAAGCTACCTTAGATGCTGAGTTGAAAAAAGGTGCAGAGAAAGCTAATGCCATTGCTAGCGAAGTGCTAGAGAGGGTAAGAAAAAAGATTGGCTTTTCATGATTTTTACAAAAATTGGCATTTGAAAATAAATAAAGTGTAAAAAAAACATTTTTTTTGATGTGATAGGCTCTAAATTATTGCATCACAAATGTGAATCTTCTATCTTTGGGTCAAATTTAAATATAGCTCGGAGCAAAGTAAAAGTTGTAAATACACACTTTTATTGATAAAAGGTAAGAGTTCAATATTTTTGTCCGATACGGTATATTCTTAATAAATAAAACAAAAAAACTAATGAGTACATTAACACAATTTGCACCTGGTGTACTAACAGGTGATGAAGTACAAGCTTTATTTGCGTATGCAAAGGAGAAGCAATTTGCCTTACCAGCGGTCAACTGTATCGGTACAGAGTCAGTTAATGGCGTTATGGAGACAGCAGCAGCTTTAAACTCACCTGTCATCATTCAATTTTCAAATGGTGGATCAGTATTTTTTGGAGGAAAAGGACTTCCAAACGATAATCAGCAAACGGCTGTATTGGGGGCTGCGTCAGGCGCAATGCACGTACACAAGTTGGCAAAAGCATATGGTGCTACTGTGATCTTACATACAGACCACTGTGCAAAAAAGTTGCTTCCTTGGATTGATGGACTATTAGACGAAGGAGAGAAGTTTTACAAAGAGCATGGCAAGCCATTGTTTAGCTCACACATGATAGATCTCTCAGAAGAGCCAATAGAAGAAAACATAGAGATATGTAAGAAATACTTGGAGAGAATGTCAAAAATGGACATGACCCTAGAAATAGAGTTAGGTGTAACAGGTGGTGAAGAAGATGGTGTAGATAATACAGACATTGATAGCTCTAAATTATATACTCAGCCAGAAGAAGTAGCTTACGCATACGAAGAGTTGATGAAGGTAAGCTCTAGGTTTACTATCGCCGCAGCATTTGGTAATGTACATGGTGTGTATAAGCCTGGTAACGTGAAGCTTACACCAAAAATATTGGACAACTCTCAGAAGTTTGTTGAAGAAAAATTCAATACTTCTCCTAAGCCAATAGACTTTGTATTCCACGGAGGTTCTGGTTCTTCTGTAGAAGAAATAAGAGAAGCTATTTCTTATGGTTCTATCAAGATGAATATAGATACTGACTTGCAGTGGGCATTTTGGGATGGTGTAAAAACATTTTACGAAGACAAAAAAGGTTATTTGCAAGGACAAATTGGTAACCCAGACGGTGATGATGCTCCAAACAAAAAGTTCTATGATCCAAGAGTATGGTTGAGAAAAGGACAGCAGTCTTTTAACGAGCGTTTGAAGCAAGCTTTCGCTGACTTGAATAATGTAGGGACATTGGGATAATGTTCATCCAATAATCAAAAAATAGAAAACACCTAAGCCTCTAAGGCTAGGTGTTTTTTGCTTTTAAGGAATTTATGTTTTAAAATTACTACTTCAATAGAACGAAATACTCATTGCCTCATGTTTGGATTAAAGAAAAAAGCAGACCACCTCATCGACGAAGATAGCCTAAGAGAACTCATACAACAAAATAAGAAGGTAAACATTATTGATGTAAGAACTCCTATGGAGTATAGACCAGAACATATCAATCCTTGCAATAATGTAGATGTAAGAGATAAAGAGTTTAAAAATAAGATTAAATACTTTGAAAAAGATAAATCTTACATCCTCTATTGTGCCAATGGAAAAAGAAGTAATAAGGCACGTAAAATAATGAATACTATCGGTTTTGATGATGTAAGAGTATTGGAAGGAGGTCTCAATAAGTGGTTAGGTCCTCTTAAAGTCAAATAAATAAGGATATGGTCAGATATACGCTTGCATTATTTTTATTTACTTTTCTTTTTTTTCAAAGCTTTTCGCAAAATACAGCACTCTTGCAGAAGTATATGGAAAGAGCCGATGAGTACTACTCGGTAGATAACTACGTCGCTGCCATGCCTCTGTACTTAGAGGTTATCAAAAAAGATAGTAATCATGTACAAGCACTTTATAAGATAGCAGAGTGTGAGCGCAAAACATTTAATTATCAGCAAGCAAAAGAATATTATGAAAAAACCATAAGTAAAAAACCTAAAAACTTCCCAGAAACACTCAGCTGGTATTACTATGCACGTATGCTGAAGGCAAACGCTGAATATGAAAAAGCTAAAATATCCTTTGAAAAGTTCTTAGGGGAGTTAACATCCAGTAAAATCCCTGTGATGTATAAAAACCTTGCAGAAAAAGAATATAAAGGTTGTTTGATGGCAATCAATGAAATGCGTAATGGTTTTAAGACATTTGATCTAGGTTTACTTAAAGATGTGAGCTCACGACATCACGACATACTTCCTACGCTCATTAACGATTCATTACTTATTATTTCTTCACTACGAGCAGGTATTGATGAAGATAAAGAACAGATCAATATAGAAAAGGATAATTACGAACAGTACCGTTATCAGTTTGAAAAAGGCGAGTGGAAAGATTATAAATCCAATAAAGATAGATTTTCTGTAGTAAACTCACAATTCAATGATATTTCGGGTTCTTTTACCAAAGATCAAAATAAGTATTACTTCACCAGATGTGATATACCGAAAGGTGAATCTCAAGGTCTTGAATGTGGGATCTATGTATCTAAAAATAAAAATGGTAAATGGCAAGACCCCAAACCAATCAAAGAGATAAATACACCACAGTCATGGAACGGTTCTCCAAGTGTAAGTGCCAACGGAGATACTCTATACTTTGTATCTAACCGAAAAGGAGGTGTAGGAAGTTATGATATTTGGTACAGTTATCTTACAGACAAAGAAGAAGAAGTATGGAGTAAGCCAAGAAACTTAAAGTCTGTCAATACTACAGGAAAAGAAACCTACCCAAGATATTATTCAGAATACAATACCTTGTTTTTCTCTTCTGATGGCTTTGGAGGCTTTGGAGAAACAGACATCATTGCTGCACGTGGTGAAGACTTTCTGGAAGTCAAAAATGTAGGTATGCCGTTTAACTCTAGCAGAGAAGATATTTTCTTTGAGTTAGGAGAGAAAAAAGGGTATTTATCTTCTAATAGAGTGGGAGGGGTAGGTAAAGACGATATATACGAATATACTTACAAGAGTAAAAAGGCCTTGATAAACTATATTTTTTCAAGAAGGTATCAGACTAATTTCTTCTCTATCAAAGGTAGAATTATGGATACTGACGGTAATCCGTCCTCTGTAACGGCAGTATTACTTACTGATGAAAACGGAAATATTGTAAAGAGAGTGATGACAGATAAGTCTGGAAGGTATGACTTTGGAGATTTAGGAAATAAAAAAGGATATAAAGTTGTGTTTGGTGATGCCGATATGGATGTAGTTTTTGCTGAAGCTATACCGCTAGAAGTATCTGATGAGTGGACAATAGAAGGGGAATTAATAGATGTGTATGCTTCAGAACAAACGATAAGAAATATCAATACGATTACAGACCCTAGTTTGTCTCAAACCAAAGAGCCAAAAGCTCGCTCCCTTTTTGAGAAAGTTTATTTTAATTATTCTAGCAAAAAAATACGCTCTGAAGGAAAAAAGTCTTTAGATGCTTTAGTTAGTTTTTATAAAAAACACCCCAATATAGAAATAGACATACATACGCATACAGACAACACAGGAACAAAAGAGCAAAATTCACTATTGGCAAAACAAAGAGGTTTTGAAATAAAGAAATATATTACTTCAAAAGGAGTAAATGAGAATGTCATTATCATCAAATCGTTTGGTGAAAGCACTCCTATCGCTTCAAATAAGGACAATAAAGGGCGACAGCTCAATAGGAGGGCAGAGATATACATCCAAGGAGGAGATTTTGCCTATGAGTCTCAATACACCATTTATATTGTAGAGCCAAGGAAAAAAATACAAGAGGTGGCTCAAAAATTTAATATGACTGTACAAGAGTTAAAAGAGTTGAATGGATTAAAAAGTAATATACTCATCTCTTATAAACCTTTGAGAGTCAAAAGGCTGAACACCATACCTAGCGAGAGAGATTATGCCAAGAAAAGAGCCGAGAGGTATATCAAGTCTGCTGGTGGACAAATAAAGTATAATGAAAAAGATGATTCAGGCTATTATACTGTTTTGCCTAAAAATACCTTATACTCTATAGCAAAATTATATGGCATCAGCGTACAAGAGTTGGTAGAATTGAACAACTTAAAAAACAATACCATCAAAGTAGGGCAAAAGTTAAGAGTAAGCAATGAAGTGCCTTTTATACCATTCAAAGAAGAGGATGCCACAGAATAGTGTGTTGGCCCTTAGCACAGCTTTTGGAGGTAAGTGAGGTGTCGCTTATTCCTTGTTTAGTACAAATCGTATTCCTCTCAGTAAATAGCTTATCGCAGTTATTAAAGCGATAAGTAAGGTACACCATAATACTTCTTCTTTTATAGGAGCATCTATCAAATAGCCTACGATGCTTATTACCTGCGCCAAGGTGGTCAACTTACCCAGTATGTTAGGTTTCCATTCAGCTTTTTTTCGAGTCATGTAGAGCAAACTACCCATTACAGAAATGATGTCTCTGCTCAAAAAAGGAACAATAGCCCAAGTAGGGAAATCATAGGCTTGCAATATCGCGATAAGTGCAAAAGCAACCATGAACTTGTCTGCAAAGGGATCTAACGCTTGACCAAGCTTGCTTTCCCACTGAAACCTCCTTGCTATATATCCATCTGCAATATCTGTAAGGGCTACGATGATAAAGATGAGAAGCCCCGATATGAGTTCATGTTGAACTAAAT
>WTJX01000285.1 GCA_011524675.1 Cytophagales bacterium | reverse complement strand
ATCCAACCTACTCAAACTGATCTCATCGACTGACCTTGATAGTTTTATGATTTCATTTTTTATCTCATCTTCTGTTAGTTCGGGGTTTCGCTCTCTCAGAGAAGAGGCATAGGCTTTTTTATCTATTTGCAGTGAATAGATGGGTCTGCCCATATAGTTCTGACTTGGAAACTGTTTAAAACCTAGCTTTAAGGGGAGTTTTTGATCGTTTATGGTAGCATCTGTATTATTAGGCTTCAAGTAAGACTTCCTTATCTTGGAGTAAGCATCAATAGGACCTATAAAGTCTGTGGTTGGTAATATATTTCTAAGGTTTGTCGTATCTAATGAAAAACCTTGCAGCTTTCCTTCTGCTCCTAACAAACCTACAATAGCCCCAAAAGGAACAATCGTTTTTGAATCTTTGATGCAGCCGTTATTGCTGAAGTGATACCAATCACCTGCATAATAATTATTGAGTGTTACTACTCTATCAGGCGAAACAGGATAATACTCCACTAATAAATCTCTTAAAACAGAGATGCGCGTAATCTTTCCAGAAATGATCACAAAGTCACAACTATACTCAGATAATAGTATTGAAATCTGTTTGAATAGTGCTTCAAACTCATTTTTGATAACCGCATGTACTATTTCTGGTTTTACTTCCCACACTATTTCTTTTACATCAAAGCCATTTCCAAAGTGTGCATTCATGTAGTCTAAGACTTCATCACTTGGTTTGATAGTTGGAAATAAATCATCAAAGGTCAATGATGTAGGCGCGTCATTTACTTCGGAGGTACACTCTAAAAACTTATAGGCAATAGGTATCAATAGTTGTGTATTGATTGTTTTGCGGTACATGGTTTTGGGGTGTTCGTAAGGCTGATCTAAACCAAACAGCTCTCGCATCTTGACTAGAATGTCTTGACATCCTTTTTGTTCGGCATACTTTTTTAATATGCCTACGGTAGTGTTGTTTTGAATAGTTTCCCCTTCCAAAAGGATAGAGCTTATCAACCTTCTGAGCAAATCGTCTCCTGCTAGGTTAAAACTCTCATAAAATCTAGGGGTTGGTTTGATCTGATTTTTTAGAAAATCATATTGACAGACCATCAAATCCGATGTTCCTCCTCCGATGTCTAAAGACCCTATAGTCAAGGAATCTCTTTGATTGATCTTTTTGCCAAATGTTTCAAAAAACAAATTGGCATTACCTTGATACTTCCTTCCTATTTCTGCATACAAAAAGACCAACTGACTACAGGTAGCCTCATCATAGTTCCAATGCTTACGCTCGCTTGGCTCATTGGCAAAATCTTCTGGGTTTGGAATTATTTCAAAATCCGGCACATATGTTTTAGGATCAACAGCTGTCTTCCATGAACCATCATAAAATCTTTTGATAACTAATGCAGCTTCTTTGGCGCATTGCCTGAGCAATACTTGTTCTTTTTGTACTACTGAGGTAGGGCAAGTAATCAATACACGTCTCAGTTTTCGAGGGATATTTGCCCTACCTTCTCTAAATTCGTGAGAGTTGATTTGAGCTAGTGCGTGTAAAAAGATTTCTACATAGACAAAAGTCAATAGTGACTTTCTAGAATACAAAGGATTGATATCTGCATCAAAGCTTGGTGAATAGACATACTCCCCTGCTCTAGTAAACTGCTCGGAGATCCCTGTAAGATCTGCTAACTTTTTATCTTTTTTACTTTCTGTAAAAACAAACTCCCATGGTATTTTTGATGGCTCATCGTCCCACAAATACCTTTTGGGGCTAGAGCAATTGGTCGCCGTTTCCTCTTTAGTTTCTACATTTACATTATGAAGATTGATGAGTCTATGCGCTTCTTTCCCTAGCCTTACTAAGCTAGGCCATTTGAAGAGTTCCCTAGATACTTCTAGTGGTACACCAATCATAGATTCTAAAGAACCTTTGCCAAATTGTGTTTTTGCAAAAGCTAACCTCATCGAAAAAGGATCGGAATAAAGCTTGCCAAAATGACTGATTGACAAATCTCTTAAAATCAATTCCTTTACATTGGAAAACTTGAAGTTAGACTCATTTTTATGCTCGAACAATAAGCCACAAGTGTTGGCATTACCTATGTCCAGCACCAAACTTACATCTATGGGGTCTGGCTGATTATCTGTAAATAGTTTTACCTTAGGAAAAGCATTGACAGATATTTTATCTTCCAATGACGTAAGAGCAGTTTTACACTCGTCTATATCGACTTTATCAAGACTGTTCTCTAACTCTCTTTGTTTTTTGACTTTTTCTTTTTGATAAAAGTCCTCTTGTTTTCCTAAATACTTTAGCAGAAAAAGGTATTTGGCAACGATCCCAAACTCTTTCCCTTCTGATAAGTCCCTACGTTCAAGTTTTTTGTGTATGCCTTCTTGATGTAAGTAGTCCCAAACCCACTTATTCTCTGCACAAAATGACCTTAGTGCATAATCATCTGTATTGCATATAGAAAAGGTGTTATCATTGTGTTGCTCTACGTCATCGTAAGTAGGAGTAAAATATCCTTCTGCTGCATTGGCTGTTTTGGTATCAAATGCCAAATGAAGCTGAAATACATGTTCTTGAGAAGCAGTATCATTGAGGTCATGAAGGTTGTCTGAATCTCTAGCTGGTGTAATATCTTTTATCAAACACCTACACCACGCATTAGGACCATAATAATGTTTGCCCAAGTTGTTTAACTTAAAGTATGGAAATGGTATCCATACATTCTCAAAACTTTTAAGGCATTGTACTATGTCTCTGTTTTGGAAGGAATAGAAATAATTTTGAAGTTCATTTTCTGAACCTAATTGCTTATAGGCAGTACCAAAGTTGTATATAGGCTCGTTGTGGTACTCTTTTTTTAATTTACCTTCTTCATTGAGCATTTCTTTATTCCTCAAATACTCCATGGTTACCACCAAAGGATTATTGGGTAGCATGATCCCAAAATCCAGTTTTCTTTTACCAAAATCAGGATTTGACAAATCGGGATTACCCTCTTGATCGAAAGGCTGGTAGGTAAACTCACAAAAGTATTGCGTATCCAATATTCTTTCAGAAGTATTAATTCTGATTTGTTTATCTATGGTTTGAATTCCAGAATTGGCTATGAGTGTGTACATAACAGATAAATATTTTGACAAACACAACTTTTTGAATATGAAAAGCTATCCAAAAGTAGAAATAAGACTTAAACCAAGCTTATAAAAACATACCTTTAAGAAATTTTTATAAACTTAAAGTAAATAAATCAATACTCAAAATTAAATTTAAAAAAATAATAATTTTTAGTTAAATTTGTATAACATATGGATACAATAGGAAAGAAACTAAAAGCTATCAGGCTATCAAAAGAATTGACCCAAGAAGCTATCGCTTCACGACTAGAAATTTCACTCCCTGCATACTCCAAGATAGAACGAGACATCACCGACATCAGCTTATCACGCTTAGAACAGATAGGTGCAATTTTTGGAATGACCTCCATAGAAATCCTCGCTTTTGGTACAGAAGAAAAACCAAAGAGTAAAGACGCTACCTTATCTGAAAAAGACGAAATCATAAGTTTACAGAAGAAGATCATTACGATGTATGAGAAAAAAAGCGAGCAGTAAACTCATATAAGCGATTCTTCTTTCATATTGGATAAATGAAAGAAAACGAAGCATTGAAACCACTATTAATAATCAGTAGAGATAATCATTATCGCTATTGCAACATACTTTCTTTGTATTCTAATCTTAAAAATAAATTTCTCTAAGGTTTCTAGAAAAAGAATATAACTTTCTTTGAAACTGATTAGAAGTTATCTTATTCTCCTCTAATTTTTTCACCTCATCTTTGATCTTCACAAGTTCTGTATCAGTCTTTGAATCACCATAAAAGGTACTTCTACCATGATAAATCTTATCAAATTCTAATTTAGCCTCTTTAAATTCTTTTGAATTCACTTCACTAAAAGCTAAAACTTCTAACACTTTAACTATCTCCTTTTGAACTTCTACCCTTCCATTCAAATACTGTATGTCGCTCAGTTTATTATATGAAAACACACTCCAAATAAAAGTAAGAACAACACTTACCAATGTAACCAAATTCACCATATTGTCTTGTTCAATACTAGCAATATTATTTTTTTTACTCTTAGATAACCCTCTACTTGACTCTATCATTATTAGTATGTTTCAAATAAATCAAAGACTAGAATTTTATCATTATAAGTAACACGAGCTTTATGAGTTCCTTCTATTTTTTTCACATTAAAAAGATCAAAAGAAAAAGGTTTCGTATAGGTAGAGTTAATATTAAAATCTCTTGTGAAATCTAAAAACTTTGTATCAGATTCCATTATAGCTTTAATATTACCAGATGGATCATCAGCTGGCGGAAAATACTCAACCTTACCAATTACTTTTCCTTCTCCCTTGAGGCGGATAAACTTAAATACTAACTCAACTTTATCAACATACTTTTTAGCATATCTACCATTAACAGATTTCATCTTTTTACTCGCTTTTAATGATAGAGGTGTAACCCTTATTAAAGTAACAGTATAAGAAGGTAAGTCATTATACTTATCCATCATTTCATTATTATTAGCAACTAAATCTTTATTTACAATTTTCAAAGAATCCAAAGTAGCTAGTTGTTTATCCGTTAACTCACTCTTTTCTTGAAGTTCTTTGATAAGTAAATTGTTGGAAGCTAATTTACTTTCATAATCGTTTATTATGCCTTCATATCGAGCTATTCTATTCCTTAAAGAATTGAGCTCTGCAAGTAAAGCTTCATTCTGTGAATTATTTGCATTTCTAAGATCATTATTTTCTCTTTTAAGCTTTTCAATTTCATCTTGATTTGATTTGAAAGCATGAGTTTGATCTTTCAAGTCCTCATAAGCATCATCAAACTCTTCTTGGATTTCTTCTGATGCGCTTACAAACTCTTTTATATCATTTGAATTTTCAAGTTCACGAACTGCATTCAAATAGTTTTTTTTCATTTTAGAGTAGAGCTTTTCAAGATTTCTATTTTTCTCCAATAATTTTTCATAATCTTCTCTATAATTACTTCTAATCCTCCCCAATGAGTCTTGTAATACAGTTATTT
>WTJX01000492.1 GCA_011524675.1 Cytophagales bacterium | reverse complement strand
TTTAAAATCCTCATTTACACGCAGTAAACTGCGGTTTTAAAATTTTGAAAGCCTTAACTAAGCACAAAACCTTAGTTATGCAAAGCCTTCTTATCATAAGGGTAAACTCAAAAACTTATCTTATCTTTGCTCCTTTGAAAAAAATCGTTTTTTAAAACTTAATGTATCAAGGGAATGTCTGCCGAAGAAAATAATTTTAAAAAAGTAGTATCTCATGCCAAGGAGTATGGTTTTGTGTTTCAGTCTAGTGAAATATATGATGGTTTGCAAGCGGTCTATGACTACGGTCAGAATGGTGTAGAACTAAAAAATAACATCAAAAAATATTGGTGGATGGCGATGGTACAAATGCACGAAAACATAGTTGGTGTGGACTCTGCCATCTTTATGCATCCTACTACTTGGAAGGCTTCCGGTCATGTAGATGCCTTCAATGACCCTTTGATAGACAATAAAGATTCAAAAAAGAGATATAGAGCAGATCACTTGATCGAAAATCTCGTAGCCAAATACGAAGCCAAAATCGAGAAAGATATCAATAAGGCAAAGAAAAAATTTGCCGATGACTTTGACGAAGCTCAGTTTAGAGAGACTAACCCCAATGTCAAAAGAAACCAAAGTAAGATAGACGAGATCAATGCAGCTTTCAAAACATGCCTAGACAATGACGATCTAGAGGCTATGAAGCAATTGATTTTAGACCTTAAGATTGTTTGTCCTATCAGTGGTACTTCCAACTGGACAGATGTAAAGCAGTTCAACCTTATGTTTTCTACTGAGATGGGTTCTGTAGCATCAGATGCCAACACCATCTATCTACGTCCAGAGACAGCACAAGGTATCTTTGTCAATTACCTCAATGTGCAGAAGACGGGAAGGATGAAACTACCGTTTGGAATAGCTCAGATAGGAAAAGCATTCCGAAACGAAATTGTTGCTAGACAGTTTATTTTTAGAATGAGAGAGTTTGAGCAAATGGAAATGCAATTTTTTGTCAAGCCAGGGACTCAAAAAGAGTGGTATGAATACTGGAAGACGCTTAGAATGAAGTGGCACAAGGCGCTAGGCATGGGAGATAATAACTATCAATACCATGACCATTTGAAGCCTGCACACTATGCAGATGCTGCTGCGGACATTGAATTTCGCTTTCCATTTGGATTTAAAGAATTAGAAGGCATCCACTCAAGAACCAACTTTGACCTTAGTAAGCACGAAGAGTTCTCTAATAAAAAGCTAAGGTATCATGATAGTGAAACCAACGAAAACTACGTGCCTTATGTAGTAGAAACGTCTGTAGGACTAGACAGGATGTTTCTTTCTGTACTCTCCAATGCTTATACAGAAGAAAAGCTCGAAGACGGTTCAGAGCGTGTAGTATTAAGAATACCACCTGCATTAGCACCTATCAAGTTGGCTGTGTTTCCGTTGACCAAAAAAGATGGATTGCCAGAAGTAGCTAAAGAAATCATGGCTGAATTGAAGTTTGATTATAATTGCTTATACGAAGAGAAGGATGCCATAGGTAGAAGGTACAGAAGAATGGATGCGATAGGGACACCTTTCTGCATTACGGTAGATCATCAAAGTCTAGAAGACAAAACCGTTACCATTCGTTACAGGGACTCTATGAAGCAAGAAAGAATAGCAATAGAAGAATTGAGTAGCAAGCTGGATCAAGAAACAAATATGAAGAATTTGCTTAAACAATTAAACGCTTAAGCTGAGGACAAAAAAAAGCGGGTTGATGCTTTGACCCCCATTAAAGCACAACCCGCAACATGGAAATTAAATAGATAATTCCCATTTTTTTAAAACACAACTAAGATTAACTATAGAGAATATTAGAAGGGTTTAATTTTTTTAGTTTTCATCAAACTTATATACTTATACGAGCGTATTAAAAAAAAGATGCTTAGATGTTAAACCTTTTTTAATAAAAATCATCTATCTATAAAAAAAGGAGAAATAAGTTAAATTTAATTATACAAAACCCGCGCGGCGGGAGCGGATAAACTAAGGTTAAGACAGCTCTATCCACTCAGGGATATGATTAAATACAAGTTCTAGATTTTAAACACTTCAAACTCGCGCGGCGAGAGCGAGTAAACTAAGGTTAGAAAAGTTCTAATCTCAAACTATGAAAAAAACCGTTTTTTTTAATTTTAAGTATATGAAGAAGATATCAAGTTTTATTATAGCAGCCTTATTAATTACAGGAGCTAGCGTGTTTGCCAAAGAAGGTAAAGGAGAAGGAAAGAAAGACAAAGGTCAGATGATCGAAAAGATGAAAGAAAACTTAGGTCTTTCGGATGAGCAGGTAGAGAAAATAAAGGAGGTGATGAAAGCGAGAAAAGAAAAGATGAAAGCTTCTAAAGGTGAGAAAGGTGGGGAAAAAGATAAAGAAGCCATGAAAGCTAAGAAAAAAGAAATGCACGAAAGTTTCAAGGCGGACATGAAGGAGATTTTGACAGCAGAGCAGTTCGAGAAGTTTGAGAAGAAAATGGAAGAGATGAAAGGCAAGCGCAAAGAAGGAAAAGGAGGAAAAGAGGGTGAAGGAGGTAAACATGGTCACGGACATGGACACGGACATGACCACGGACACGATCACTAAAATACATCTTCCACATCATAAAAAAAGGCTAGTTCAACAATGTTGAACTAGCCTTTTTTTATGATTAGCTTCTCTCTATCACCATTTCTTTGATACACTCTACCCATTTATCAGAAGAGTTCAAACTTTCTACAAGTTGCCAATCTTCACCGCCAGCATGTTCAAAATCTTCTTTGTAGGTCTCACCTACCTCTATGGTTGTTTCTAAACAGTCAGACACGAAAGCAGGCGAAAATACGAGTACATTTTTATGCTCTTTGGCGATCTCTTCTACCAAGTCCTCTGTATAAGGCTTTATCCAAGGTGTTTTGCCTAGTCGTGATTGAAAACATACGGTATATTGATCTTCTGTGATGCCTAGTTCTTTGGCTATTCTACGGGTAGTCTCAAAACACTGCGCACGATAACAATATTTATTCTTAGCATGGTATGTATTGCAACACTCCCCAAGCTTACAATAGTTATCAAACGAACCTTTCAAAATTTGTCTTTCTGGTAAGCCGTGATACGTAAACACAAAATGGTCATATTTTTTCTTCTCCATATATGCCTTGCCTAGTTCGGCATGTGCTTGCGCCAATAAAGGATGTTCCAAAAAATTAGCCACTACTTCTACAGTAGGAAGGATTTCCCATTTGGAGAGCTCTTCCCATACTTTTTCCATAGTAGAGCCAGTAGTTGCTGAGGCATACTGAGGATATAGCGGTAGTACAATCAGCTTGTCGATGCCTTTGTTATGAAAAGCTTTTAAGGCTTCGTTGATGCTTGGGTTTTGATAGCGCATCCCAAAGCTTACAATATAGTCCTTACCTAGAGCTTTTTCTACCAATTCTGTAAGCTTCACGCCATGATATAATAAAGGAGAGCCCTCTTCTGTCCATAGTTTGCGGTACTCTTCTGCTGACTTTGGCGCACGAAAAGGCGCAATGATGAGGTTTACCAGTACCCAACGACCAATAGCATTAATGTCTATTACCCTTCGGTCAAGTAAAAACTCTCTTAAATATTTTCTTACATCTTTTACCTTAGGACTATCTGGAGTTCCTAAGTTCAATAATAGTACACCTGTTTTTTTTGCCATGTTATTACAACTTATCAAGCGTAAATTTGTTCACTCATCTGCTCAAAAACAAATTTGTTTAGCATGAAGTAGATTAAACTTGTAATGATTGCTTATAAAATAAGCTTTTTGTTGAGTTTTAGGTCTTACATTTTTAAGATGGTAAATCGTTTAATCGTAAATTGAAGTCATTCTTTTTTTCATTGCTCTGCCCTTTTGAGTACTAAGTCGTTAATTACCAAGCACTAAAACGTTCCACCTTTAACCTTCAACGTTTAACTTTTTTAAATTAAGGCATAAACCATCAAGTTACACCACTCCCTTCTTTAATCTTTGATCATTAATCATTAATCTTTCATGCCACTTTCGTGGAATAAAATCCTGCTGTGAACGTCCTTACGTCGGTAGGTCTTTAAGTCGGTACGTCAATTGCTCTTTTGTCTTTAGGACTAGTCTATAATCGATAATCCACAAGCTTTGGGCAATGAGCAATGTGCTTTGGGTAGTGGACTACGAGCTTTTAGCACTTAGCTTTTTTATTAATCATTAAACACTAAAAAATTAATCACTAAACTCTAATCGTTAATCACTAATTATAATCGCTCTAAAAGTAATTATTTTCAAACAAAACATATTTGTACATTTTAGCACATATATTGCCTGTTGTTCAGCTTTCTTATAATAAAAGTATTAAAGCGTATTGTCTTTATACTTATCACTTCTTTTTGCCTTTCTTTTTATCGTACTGTACAATCATAGACAGGTCTATACGTTCCAATGCCACACGTATAAGATTGTGTCCTGTACTTAGTAGTTGATCTAACTGTTCTAGGTTTTGAATAAGATTAAGCCGATCCAAAGGACAATCGCAAGTCTTTTTTCCTTCTACCCAATCTAAGAGGTTTTGGCTGTTGTTTACAGTCATTAACTGACTACGTACTATTTGCAGTAACTGTTTTTGATACTCGTACTGGATGCTCATATTATCAAGTCTTATTTGGGTTAAAAGTATTAATTTAGACTTAACAATCCAAGAACTACTGGAAATTTAAAGTTTATTTACTAGTCTTTTTTGTGCTAAATTGCTTTAAAAGGTGATTTATAAATTATAAGGTAAGTCTATTATGACTTTAGGAGACAAAATTAAGACGGTAAGACAGTTGAAAAAAATATCTCAAAATGAGCTTTCTGAGCTTTCGGGAGTTATGCAAAAAAACATTTCTCGTTATGAACAGAATAGTTCTATTCCTTCTGCCTTGACCCTTAAAAAGATTGCTGATGCTTTAAAAGTAACTACAGACTATTTATTAGGAGATAGTGAAGACGATATTTTGATACAAGACAAAGAGTTATTGCAAAAATTCAAAGTAATACAAGAGATGACAGGCGAAACTAAAAACTTGGTAACTACCTTTTTAGATTTAATTATTCGTGATTT
>WTJX01000381.1 GCA_011524675.1 Cytophagales bacterium | reverse complement strand
CTTAAACTGTCATCATCTTGAAAAATCTTGTAGTCAAATACGTTAGTAGCAGAGTTCGAATAGGTTCTATAACGTAACATCTCTAGCGAATCCCCGCTCTTATATTTACTAATTATTTCGTCAATGAAATAGTCTGCTTGCTTATCTTTTAACAGCTTGAATAGATTTGAAAAACAGCCATAATCCAACAAATAATTTAATGAATCTTGAAAACTAGTTAGTTTACGCTTCAATAATTTATCGTCAATCAACTCAAAGGCAACGGTAGTTTCTTCTTCAATTCCTTTGGCACTTACCGAAATTAAAAAAGGTTTATTATACTCAATTTTAGAAAACAATTCCTTGTCTAAAATCATATAATCATCTTTTGAGGTAAACTCCTGTATGGTTTCACCAAAAAGATTAGACACTCTTATATTATACACATCAGGTTTTGACTTATAACTCGATAATACCCAAGAGATATACATATCTTCACTAGTAGTCACCTTATTCCGACAATGTTCAAATGAACTAATAATCCTCAATGAACTTGGCATAGATGCTTTTGAGGTAACAGATAATAGTAAGAGAAATATGATAAATGTGTTTTTCATTCAAATATTACTATGCATTAATTCTTTCATTCACCAATCTCGTCGCTGTCTTAAAGAAGGATTTCTTAATTGATTTGACTTCCTTTTTTTCTAGTTCGTCCATTAAAGCGTGATTATCTTTCATAAAATCGGACACAATGTCTTTATTGAACATAGCGAAGACTTTTCTAAAATCGCTTTGGGTAACCTCTCCAATTTTACTTATTACATTATTGAGCCTATTCTCCGTTACATAGGTCAAAATGAGTTCTTGAAGTTTTACCGCTTTCTCAGAAGGTTTGTCTTCTACCTTTATGCGCCTAGTACTTTTCTCTTTCTCAGACCATTTCGCATTCTTATTTTTAAGAATAACTCTCACTCCATTGTTGAAGTACCTCGTTTTGGCAGGTTTTATCACTACACCTTCAGCAATGTTGGGAGTTATTGCTGGAAGACCAAACTCAGCAGGTAATGTAGTCGCAAACTCATTAGGATAAGCCAAACAATCTTCTATCCCTCCTCTATAAAGCGTTTTGGCATGTAACAAATTTTGCTTTTCAAAGTATGCATTTGCCACATCAATATCTAAATAGGTCTCCGTATTGATTAAGATATCAAAAGCATAAAAATGATTTTTAGGACTATAAAACACTCCTTTTTGAACCGTTATTGAGGATTTATCTTTTGCTACTTCCTTGTGAGGGTAAGTCCCGCCTATCAGCTCGCCAAAAACTGTAACTTGGGTGAGATCTGAGTACTCTTTTTTTAGGTCTAACCAAATCATTTTGAGTTTTGGTTTTATTTCTTCAAGGACAGATTCGTAATTAAAAAACCTTTCTCCATCTTCTAATTGGGCAGTTCTTTTTGCTGAGAAGAAGTCTTCACCGTTTGTAGTCCAATAGCTTAGGTTTGAACCATGAGCTTTCTCTTGAACAATAAATTCATCGTTCCAAAATCCATGACCAGAGATTCGATCTATAAATTTTTCGCGGTAGGTATTTTCAATGGAGGTGTATTTTCTAAACATAACTCATACGTTCTACTTAAAGAAGGCTTTGCAAAACCATCTTTTGCACTTATTCAGCGTTATACAACATTTTAAAATCCTCATTTACAACTAGTAAACTGCGGTTTTAAAATATTGAAAGCCTTGACTAAGTACAAAATCTTAGTTATGCAATACCTTCTAAAAACCGTTTTGGGCGTTCCCTACGGTCGGGCTATCCGCTGTATCTTTTGCCCTTAGGGGGCAAAAGGATGCCGCTACTATCCCTAACGCATAATGCTCCAAACATATAAAAACAATACAACACCTCATAAAAAAAGTAGTCATGAGTACAATAGACCTATCAAAAGTAAAAGACCCAAGAGCAAAAGAAGACATCGTAGAGCTAAACGATAAGATCACTTCTTTCTTTTCTGGAAAAGAAGACGAAGAAAAGTTCCGTTCATTCAGACTATCAAGAGGTGTCTATGGTCAACGACAGGAAGGCGTACAGATGATCCGTATCAAACTACCCTACGGTAAAGTAACTGCCAAGCAATTGGTCAAAATTGCTGACACGGCAGACATCTACGCTACGCCAAAAATGCACTTGACCACACGTCAAGACATACAAGTACACTATGTAAGCCTCAAAGACTCTCCTAAAGTATGGGCAGCATTAGAAGAAGAAGGCATTACGCTTAGAGAAGCATGTGGTAATACCGTAAGAAATGTAACCGCATCAGCTACTGCAGGTGTTGATCCAGAAGAGCCTTTCGACATCACACCTTATGCACATGCGCTCTTTGAATATTTCTTAAGAAACCCTATCTGTCAAGAAATGGGAAGAAAGTTCAAAGTATCTTTCTCTTCAAGCGACAAAGACACAGGATACAGCTTCATGCACGACATCGGCTTTTTACCAAAAGTAAAAGACGGAGCATTAGGCTTTGAAGTACAAGTAGGTGGTGGTCTAGGGTCACAGCCTGCCCTATCACACAAAGCATACGACTTTTTGCCTACAGATCAAATGATACCTTTCATGGAAGCATGTCTTAGAGTATTTGATCGCTACGGTGAAAGAGCGTCAAGAGGAAAGGCACGTATGAAGTTCTTAATCAAGAAAATAGGTTTTGAAGCCTTCATGGAATTGGTAGAAAAGCAAAAAACAGCACTTATCAATAAAAGTGTAGCGATAGATACCTCAAAAGTAATCGAAGGAAGCCTAGGAGAAAGAACAGACTTCCCACAAGAGATTCCCTTGGATGCCAAAATGTACGAAGACTGGACTAAAACAAACGTCTTTGAGCAAAAGCAGAAAGATGCCTTTGGTGTATATATCAAAATCACGACAGGAGACTTATCTAATGATAGCGCAAGAGCTTTAGCCGCATTAGTAGATGAGGGCTATGCCGCAGACGATATCAGAATCACTGTGAACCAAGGGTTCTTATTGAAGTTTGTAAGAAAAGAAGCTTTACCTTCTTTATTCAACAAACTATATACATTAGGCTTTGCCAACCCAGGCTTTGACAGTACCGCAGACATTACCGCTTGCCCAGGAACAGACACGTGTAACCTAGGGATAGCAAGTAGTACAGGTATCTCAAAAGAGCTAGAGCGACTCATGCTAGAAAAGCACTACGATTTGATCTTTAACAATGATATCAAAATCAAAATCAGTGGTTGTATGAACGCTTGTGGTCAGCACAGCATCGCCAACATAGGTTTCCAAGGTATGTCCATCAAAAAGAACGGACTAGTGATGCCAGCCTTACAATTGCTACTAGGTGGAGGCTTTGACAAAGAAGGAAAACCAAGCATAGCAGACAAAGTAGTGAAACTACCTGCTAAGCGAGTGCCAGAAGCATTCTCATTCTTATTAGGAGATTATGAAGAAAACGCACTAGAAGGCGAATACTTCAATAACTATTACAGAAGACAAATCGCTGAAGACAAGATGTATTTCTTCAAACTTATGAAGCCATACACAGACTTGACTACAGAAATACCAGAAGACTACTACACAGACTGGGGAGCAGAAGAAAAGTATGTAAAAGCAGTAGGTGTAGGTGAGTGTGCCGGGGTTATCTTAGACCTAGTAGGTACGATGATGCTAGAAGCAGAAGAAAAATTTGACTTAGCAGAAAGCAGACTAAACAACGGTCAGTGGGAAGAGTCAATATACTATTCATACAAAAGCTTAGTATTAGGAGCAAAAGCCCTACTCATAGGTGAAAGCATCCAGTGTAACACCCATGAAGGCATTATCAATGACTTTAACGAGCACTTTGTAGCCAATGGTAACTTTGACTTAGGAGGTAAAAGCTTTATTGACTATGTAGAGCAAATCAATGGTAATGAGCCTAGCCTTGCCTTTGCTCAAAGCTATTACGAAGACGCTAAAGCCTTCATCAGCAAAATGAAAGAAACAAGAACTAAGCAGCTTGCCAAAGAAGCGACGGTGTAATTCCCTCTATAAAGCTTTACTATTCAATAGTAAAGCTTTGTAACATAAAAAGAAATACAACACGAGATTTACAATTTACTATTGAGCTATTTACGTATTAAATAATGTAGATTTATAAACTTATTTCTTTTTTCAAAACACTTAGAAGGCTTTGCATTTTTTTTTTTGCAAAGCCTTCTTTAGTTTTTTGAAACCCTAGATAATCGATTGGAAAATAGCCAAAAAGTATATAACCATCTACCAAAAAAATGAATCCTAACCCACAACTTACCCTCGTAGGTGCTGGTCCTGGCGACCCAGACCTCATTACCCTCAAAGGAGTAAAAGCCCTACAAGCAGCAGATGTAGTCCTCTATGATGCTTTAGCAGCCAAAGAGCTTCTAAGCCACGTCAAAGAAGGAATCGAATGTATCTATGTCGGTAAACTGGTAGGAAAGTGCCAACTAAAGCAAGAAGAAATCAACCAACTGATTGTTGACAAAGCAAAAGAAAAAGGGCATGTAGTACGTCTAAAAGGTGGAGACCCCTTTGTATTTGGTCGTGGGCATGAAGAAATAGTATTTGCAGAGCAACATGGACTCAGTACCGCCGTTGTCCCCGGTCTGTCAAGCACTTACTCTGTACCAGAACTACAAGGCATCCCCTTGACACGCAGAGGCATCAACGAAAGCTTTTGGGTGGTAACAGGCACAACCAAAGATCATAAGCTATCCAAAGATGTACCCTTAGTAGCGCAATCAAACGCTACCGCAGTCATCCTCATGGGTATGCACAAGCTAGACCAAATCGTAAAAGTATTTACGACAGCAGGCAAAGCAGATACACCTGTAGCCATCATACAGCACGGCTCACGTCCCAATGAAAAAATGGGCTTAGGCACAGTAGCTACGATAGAAACAGTAGTCAAAGAAAAAGAACTCTCCGCCCCTGCCGTCATCGTCATTGGAGAAGTCGCTAGCCTACATAAAGATTTTTGAGATTGTAAGACAAAAAAACATTGCTCTTAAAATTCGTGCTTTTATCATAGTAAAGCAAAAACTAAATTACTGCTGAACAGTACGAAGTATAAAGTACCTTGTACTTAA
>WTJX01000163.1 GCA_011524675.1 Cytophagales bacterium | reverse complement strand
TTAATGGGTTTAATGTAGGTAGAGTTGAAGAGATAAAAATATTGCATGATAAAAATGATTCTCTTTTAGTCAAAATTGATATAAACAAAGACGTAGCATTATTAAAGGGTACATCTGCAAAATTAGCAAGCCCGGATTTACTGGGAGGTAAGATAATAGAGTTAATACAAGGAAATCAAACTGAATTGATGGAGTCAGGAGATTATTTATTAGGAGTAAAAGAAAAAGGCTTAGCCACTATACTAGAAGAAAAAGCAACACCAGTGCTTAATACATTAGATACAGCTATTACAAACTTGTCAGGTTATTTTGATGATGACGTATCATCAAATATAAAAAGTATTATAAGTAATCTAGAGAAGATGACTAAGTACGGGGCTTTATCAATGAAACAGGCAAACTATATTCTTGAAAGTAATGCAAAAGGGATAAATGAAACTAATAAAAATATAGAAAGACTAACGCTTAAAATTGATACTCTTCTTTCAAACTCAAATGTTTTGGTTAAAGATAAAGTAGGGGCTCTTGTAGATTCACTTAAAGAGTTAGAGTTACATAAAATTATTACCAGCACTAGCAAGACAGCAGATCAGTTGGAACATATGATATCAAAAGTAGATAGTGGGGGAGGTACTTTAGGTAAAATGATTTATGACCCACTCCTGTATAATAATTTAAATACAGCTGTCGAAGATTTAGATTTTTTATTAGTTGACTTTCAAGCTAATCCACAGCGCTACATCAATGTCAGTGTTTTTGGTGGTAAAGTCAAGGAAAAAAGCATAATCAAAAAAATAAAACCTTCTTCATTTACTGACGAGCTACGTATAGAATTCAATAATAATTACGTCCCTAGTGATATGGAAGTTGTTATATATAATATGGATCATAAGATTAGGTCAACTCCTACAAAGCAAACGATAGATAAAGATGTTTTGATATTAATACTTGATAGTAGCCTTCCATCGGGAGAGTATATTGCTAAACTAGTTTGGAATAAAGGGAAAAATGAAGAGTTGGTAAAAGTAGATAAGAAGTAATAACTTTATTAAAATGATGGTATTACAAAAATATTAGGGAAACTTCATCTTGTTTAGAGTATCGTTTTTTTGATATTTAGTTAAAAAAAACAGGCTTTTTCACTCTAATCAAAAGTGTTCTTTCGGGGCATAGGTTTATAGGCTCACAAATACAAGACTTTGTTTTTAAGAAACCTATTTTTGTCTTGTTCAGGTTAGAAAGGATATTAATCAATTTGTTTTATTATGACTGATGG
This sequence comes from Cytophagales bacterium, assembly GCA_011524675.1. Classification (GTDB taxonomy): domain Bacteria; phylum Bacteroidota; class Bacteroidia; order Cytophagales; family JAAEPT01; genus WTJX01. Next base: position 3,855 of record WTJX01000163.1, on the reverse strand, counting down.
TGAGATCAAAGCCTTATTATCCTTGCTTGATGATGAAGACAATGAAGTTTTTTCACACGTCAGTAAGAAAATAATTTCTTTAGGGAGTAATGTTATCTCCTATTTAGAAGATGAATGGGGGACTTCATTCAATTCGTTGAAACAAAAACGAATTGAGGATTTGATACATTCTTTACAATTTGACGATTTAAAACTCAAAATTTCGCTTTGGGCTAAGTCAGATAAAAAAGATATTTTAGAGGGGATATATTTAGTGGCGTTATACCAATACCCAGAACTAAATTTTGCAGATTTAAAGAAAGATGTCGAGCAGCTGTATTATGATGTTTGGCTAGGAATGGATACAGGTCTTCACCCTCTTGACCAAGTAAAAAAGGTCAATGTAGGTATTTTTCAAAAACTAAAGTTTAGTGCCAATACAAAAAACTTTCATGCTCCTTCTAACTCTATGATAAATATAGTCCTTGAAAAAAGAAAGGGCAATCCTATCACTTTATGCATCATTTATTTATTGATAGCACAAAAATTAAATATGCCTATTTATGGTGTAAATCTACCTAATCTTTTTGTATTAACATATAAGAGTGGTCAACATCAATTTTATATCAATGTTTTTAATAAAGGCTTGATATTTTCTAAGGCTGATATTGATACCTATGTACGTCAGTTAAATATTGAGTCTCAAAAAGCGTTTTACGAACCATGTAGTAATAAAGATATTATTCAAAGGGTCTTTCGTAATTTGATTCATTCTTTTGAAAGGCTAGGTGATTTAGAAAAAGTGGCAGAGCTTAAAGAATTATATAATCTGCTATAGGTTTTAGAAATGTATCTCAAACTTTTTCTTTCTTTTTATAAACCGAATGCAGGGAATCAGCATATTTTATTAATCTTATAAATCATGGAAAAACTTTAGATTTTTTGTTTTCTCATTACACCTTTCATCTCTCCAAAAAAAAAGCTTGATTTACAATGAATATGAGGAAATAAAAAAAGCCTTTGATTAGCTAATCAAAGGCTTTTTTTGAATCAAGTTTTTGAGATTATTTTAGTTTTCTTTTGACTTCTCTTTCCTCAAAAGATTCGATTACATCACCTACTTGTATGTCATTGTAATTTTTAACACTTAGACCACATTCGTACCCAAATTTGACCTCTGAAACATCGTCTTTGAAACGCTTAAGAGCATCAATTGCACCAGTATGAACGACTACACCTTCTCTGATGATACGTATTTGATTTTTTCTGTTAACATTACCTTCAAGAACATAGCAACCAGCAACTGTACCTACTTTAGATATTTTGAAAACTTCTCTTATCTCTATGTTACCAGTAACTACTTCTTCTACTTCTGGATCAAGCATACCTTCAAGGGCATCCTTCATTTCTTCAATAGCTTTATAGATTACAGAGTACATTCTTATTTCTATATCCTCATTCTCTGCAAGTTTTCGAGCTTCTTGAGAAGGTCTTACTTGGAAACCTATGATAATAGCGTCAGAAGCCGTCGCTAGAAGAACGTCAGACTCTGTAATTTGTCCAACAGCTTTATGTATAATATTTACAGCTACCTCTTCAGTTGATAGTTTCAATAATGAATCTGTTAACGCTTCTACAGAACCATCAACATCACCTTTGATGATGAGGTTAAGTTCTTTAAAGTTTCCGATAGCCAGTCTTCTACCAATCTCATCTAATGTAAGATGTTTCTTTGTTCTTACTTGCTGCTCTCTTAGTAGCTGAGAACGTTTAGTAGCAATTTCTTTAGCTTCTCTATCTGTTTCTACAACTTTAAATTTATCTCCTGCTTGAGGTGCACCGTCAAGTCCCAACATTTGTATAGGCATAGAAGGACCAGCAGTTTTGAGTCTTTTACCAAGGTGATCTGTCATGGCTTTTACACGACCATAATAACCACCAGATACCACTATATCTCCAACATTTAGTGTTCCACCTTGTACCAGCATGGTAGAGAGATATCCTCTCCCTTTGTCTAGAGATGCTTCTACAATAGTTCCAGCTGCCATTTTATCAGGATTTGCTTTTAAATCCATTATTTCAGCTTCTAATAATATTTTTTCCAGTAGGTCATCAATACCTATTCCTGTTTTAGCAGAAACTTCTTGACATTGATACTTACCTCCCCATTCTTCTACTAATATATCTTCTTTTGAAAGTTCTTCACGTATTTTATCAGGGTTAGCACTAGGCTTATCGATTTTATTTAACGCTATAATGATCGGTACTTCAGCCATTTTAGCGTGGTTTATAGCTTCTTTAGTTTGAGGCATTACCCTATCGTCTGCTGCTACTACTAATACTACAATATCCGTTAGTTTAGCACCACGAGCTCTCATTGCTGTAAAAGCTTCATGACCAGGTGTGTCTAAGAAAGAAACAGCTTTTCCAGAATCTGTAGTAACATTATATGCTCCAATATGTTGCGTTATTCCACCAGCTTCGCCCGAGGCTACTTTTGAGCTTCTTATATAATCTAACAAAGAAGTTTTTCCATGATCTACGTGCCCCATAATGGTAACTACAGGTGCTCTCTCTTTTAAGTCTGCTGGATCGTCTTTTTCTTCTTCTTCTTCTTCTTCTTCTTCAGAAGTAGTAAAAGATACAGTATAACCAAACTCTTCTGTAATGAGCGTGATAGTTTCAGCATCAAGTCTTTGGTTGATTGATACAAACATTCCCAATGTCATACACATTGAGATAATCTCATTTACAGATACACTCATGAGAGAAGCTAAGTCATTAGCAGAGATGAACTCTGTAACTCTGAGTACTTTTGCTTCCTCCATTTCTTGGAGTCTCTTTTGTTCATCAGCTTCCGCTACAGCTGATCTTTTTTCTTTTCTGTATTTTGATCTTTGGTTTGACGAACCGCCACCGCCACCAAGTTTTGCCATGGTAGCTTTGATTTTGTCTTGGATCTCTTGTTGTGAGATTTCTTGTTTTTCTTCTTTTTTAAAGTTTTTCTTTCCTGCGTTACCTCTTCTCTGGCCTTGTCCTCTATGGTTTCCACCACCTTTAGATTTATTATCATTTCCTTTTACAGGTTTTTTGACATCTACAGGTTTTTTCTCTAGGCGTACTCTTTTTCTTTTCTTTTTACCACCAGAGTTACTAGATTGTTCTTTTGGCAATTCTATTTTTCCTAAGACTTTTAGTCCTTGGAGTTTTTCTGATTTTGCCTCTATGAGTTCAGTTTTTGGTTCTTCCGACTTTACATCGGTTTTAGGGCTAGGCTTTTTCTCTTCTTTATTGTTGTCAGGTGTTTTTTCTTCTTTGTTTACTACTACAGGCGTTATTTCTGGAGCTTTAGCTGGAGTTGGTACTTTTTCTTTTTCAACAACCTCTTTTTTCGCTGTAGGTGTAGCTTTTTCAATTTTCTCTACAGGCTTCTCTTTTTTGAGAGGAGGAGTATTTGTTTTTTCTTTATTTTCAAGAGGAGTAGAGTTTTCTGTTTTAGTAGGCTTTTCTACTGGTTTAATCTTTTTCGGTTCAATTTTTTCTGCTACGATAGGCTCTTTTTTCTTTACTTCCTCTTTCTTTACGTCTTCCTTTTTTAGCACTTTAGAAGAAGTTTTCTTTCCACCCTCTATATCTACTTTTCCTACTACTTTTATTCCTTGGAGTTGGATTTTTTCGACTTTTACCTTTTCTACCTTTTCTTGTTTTTTAACTTCTTTTTTGGACTCAGTATTTCCCTTTTTTTGAGAGTCAAGTACAAAGTTTTGATAATGGTTAGTACCGATAGAAACTTCGGAAGCTTCTTCTTTATCCATTACTGATTTTTGAAAAGCACGAGTCAATAGGTCAATCTGCTCTTTATCAATCTTAGTGTTT
>WTJX01000692.1:1798-5147 GCA_011524675.1 Cytophagales bacterium | reverse complement strand
GCCAATACGTCTGTAAGTGTTAAAATCGTAAATGGTCAATCGTCCAATCGTAAATCGTTGTACTTTTCAGTAACACTATAATCCCCCAAGCTCCACAACACCCTTCTTTAATCTTTAATCATTGATCTTTAATCTTTCGCTAAGCTCTAATCACTAACTCAACGTCTTCTCATAGACTACTTTCAACTGTTTTCCTCTTACATCCCACTCAAAACACTGAGCAAAACGTATTTGCGCTTGTTTTGAGGCTTGGAGCCATAAGGTATCGTCCTCAGCATAATCTTTTAGCGCACGTCCAAAAGCTTCAATACTCTGCTCATAGTTAGTATAAGGGATTTTCTTACCACACTCGTGCGTTATAAATTCACCAGGCCCTTCATTATCAAAAGCTATTACAGGCAAGCCATAAGACATGGCTTCAGAAACAACCATGCCTGCACCTTCGTGCGACGGGAAAAGAAATACACGAGAGCGTTGGTAATATTCTTTTAGCTTTGCACGTTCTATCCAGTCTATAAAGGTGGTTACATGCCTTATTTGTAATTGCTCGGTCAGTTGTATCAATGCCTCTTTTTGAGGTCCATCTCCTATCAATACCAAAGAAGCTTTCTCCCTTTCGTTTTGATTTACGCTTTTATAATAATGAGCAAATGCACGAATACAAACATCAAAACCCTTTAACGGTACAAAACGACCTACCGAAAGAACTTGAAACCCCTCTCTCTCATGTATGTTAAGCCCCACCTTTTCAGAAGCTACCGATGGCATAATCTGAATTTTATCTTTTACCTTAAGTACCTTTTCTACGCTGCTATTCATCGCAAAAATAACCGATGCTTTATGTTTGCATAGCTTCAAAAAAGGGTCTAGCTTCCAAAAAAAATGTTTTAACCCCCATCGTAAACGGTCTTTCCAAAAGGCTTTTTTTCCTCCCATAGGCAATATATACTCTTTAGGGATTTTGGGGTGATGCCCTACAGGTCCCCATACCAAAGGTTTTCCAAATACCCACAAAAAAGAAGGAGTCCAGTCGTTATGAAAATTAAGGTTATGCGCTATGTCAAAAGATACTCTTTTTGTCTTAATAAATAATGGCATAGTCAATTGCCATAAGTAAAAATAAAGCATTGCTCCGCGACTGCCTTTCTTCCAAAACCTCAGCCAATAAGGTAAATCAAAATACAAAAATGTGATATTGGCATAGCGCTGATTTGGATTTTCTAACATGTATTGCGCTATTTTGGGCTGATTATTCTTTCTAGTAACAGCCACAATAGGATAGTTTTGAGCTATTTGATTGATAAAGTGCCATCCCATACCGTCTTCTGAGCCTTTATAAGGGTTAAGAGCATAGGCAGTAGCTAAAATCTTTTTTGATGGTTCTGACATGATGTAATTTGAGCTATTAGGCAATCGTTTTCTTTTCAATTATTTTTATCACTTTAGCAGGTACTCCTCCTATCACAGCATTGCTCGGCATATCTTTGGTAACTACTGCCCCAGCAGCCAGTACACAGTTATCTCCAATGCTTACCCCGTCTAAGACAGTTACCTTCGCGCCTATCCAGCAATTTTTACCGATTCTTATTCCTTTTCTTGATACTCCTTGCATACGAATCAATTGCCCTACCTCTTCAAAGTGATGATTTTCTGGATGACAACTTAGGTATTGCCCTATAATGCAGTCATCTCCTATCTCTAAGCCGCCACCACCGCCAAGGTAAGCAAACTCTCCTATGCCTACGTTGTTACCTATGTGTATATGACTACCGATATTATTAAACGATGTACTGATGATAAGCCTGCTAAACGCTCCTATACCTACATTGTTTCCTAACAAGATTTTACCTTTACCCAAGGCAGTGAGTTGTACATAATCGTCTAGCTTGACCCACTTGCCCAAGGAGATATTTGAAATATTAAAAAAACGTACCCCTCTACCCAATAATAGCTTGGAGGGTTTCTTGCCATAAAGCAATAGTTTCATTCCCCTCAAAAAATTCACTCCCTTATCTTTAACTAAAGACAAGAGCAAGTATAGCGTTACGTGTTCATCAAAAGCAAAGTTGGGGTTTCTTCGTTGTATTACTTTTTCTATAAGTCTTTTCATGAGTTTAAAAGTATCTAGTAGCTAGTATCTAGTCGCTAGACAGGAGCACTAACATATTGTTGTTTAGTATATTATATATGTTTTAATCATACGCTTGTCTGTTGGTATTAATGACACATTCGACGTTAGACCTTTGACATTTGACATTCAACATTTCACGTTTTAAGGAGGATTTGCATATCTAAGGTTGAACCTTTAACGTTTCACGTTCAACTTTAACCTTTGTTAACTTAACTCTGTAATCTTCCCCATCACCTTATCTATCGTTTTTTGACCATCTATATTCTCTATTTGTACATAGTGCGAGTGCTTGTACTTTTTACCAAAAGCAGAAAATAGGCTTTGATAATTATTGGTCAGCTCGACAATGGTTTCTTTGCTGAGTTCTTGCTTTCTCTTTAAAATTACGTCTGGGTCTGCGTATAAGAAGAAATTTATTTTAGGCTTAAAGACTAGCCTAAAAAAAGCTTTTGTAATCCATTGGGGCAAGACTATATTTGAGCGTTTGGCATCATTGATAAAATCAAAATAATAACGATCATACAATACTATTTTACCTCTCAAAGTATATCTGAAGTAAACATAAAATTGACCTATGAGATAGTCCGTAAGGTAATAGGCAAAACGAATGAACGAGCTTAAAAACTGCGTATTGTTACCAGATCTTGGGTTTTTGTTGATTGATCTAAGCTCAGCTTCTTTTTTTCCATAGGTATAGCTGCTCAATATGGGCAACAAAGATGGTCTATGCCTCAGTATGACGACCTTTCTTCTATACTTTTCACTTAATTTTGAAGAAACCAATGAAATAATAGTGGACTTGCCTGCCCCATCTACCCCACTAAAGGTTACTAGAAAGCCCTTGCGTGTTTTAACACTTGACAAGGTATCTCTTATATATTGTTTTAGTCTTGTAAATCTTTTGGTGCCTTTATTCATAGGTAGGCTAGCAAGTTTTCTCATCACTTGCTTGCGTATGTTGGGAGCATAGTCCATTAAGATATCTAAGTCCTCTTCCTCCAAATTGTATTTTTCATTGATATAGTTCTTGATTTGAATACGCTTTTCCATCGGAAATTTAGAAAAAGCATAAAAATACTTCATTGGGAAATCGGCTCTGTTAGACTGATAAAATAAAAAAGTATATTCAAAATCATATTGAGGAGAGAGTACACGAATATTTTCTTTTTTATGCACTACATTGTCTAACAATACATTTTCGTCTATGAACTTATACGA
>WTJX01000692.1:0-1788 GCA_011524675.1 Cytophagales bacterium | reverse complement strand
CTTATAAGACTTTCTTTGTAAAGAATAGATAAGGTCTAAACTTAAAAAAGACTGATCTTTAAAAAACAACTCTATGGTTGTCATAAAAGACTTTTTGTACGTTTTTATATTTTTAATATTATCTTGCTGAGCAACAAATGTATTGATGCTAGGGATGTCTTCTTGTTGTATCAAAACATCCAAATCTGATGAACCATTGATTTCAAGAAGCTTTTCTTCGTGAAACTTCAATAAGGCATATTTTTTATCCTTCATGGATTGTAAAAATTGACTTATAAAAGAAGTCCTATGTGTAACATCATTGTCTTCTTGTAGCATCACATGCTCTAGTGCTTCTTTCCATGTATTCATAAGCCAGTACGCTTGTTTGTGAAGTTTCTCTTGTTTTTCGTAGATACTCAAATAGTAACTTGTATTGATAAGTAAGTATAACTTATAATGTACCAAAACATTGATCTGATAACGCTCAATGATTTGTTTGCAGATAGGTTGTGATAACGCCAGCGCTATATCATCTTCTATTTCTTTGAAACTTTGATGTTTTATCAATACTCCAGACTGGAATATATAATGAAAAAGATCAAATAATATAGGGCGTTGCTTCTTGGATAACTCCCAATCAAAGACATGTAATTTGTCTTTAGAAACATATGAGTTCCATGGGGTGAAATCTGTATGACTTCGAGTAACAGTAATCAACTGGTCATAAGGGATACTTTTCATTATCCCTTCTAAGTAAGGATATATTGCTTCTGTTTCTTTGAGTTTTGCTGAATTTTTGAAACGCAACAAAAGCTGAGCCGTTCTTTTTCTATGGTAACCCCATTCTACCTTAAGCAAGCTTGCTGTTTTGTCATACAACTCTTGTAACGCCTTTAGGTGTACTTCTGTAATCTCCGTTGTTTGAATCTGTTTCCTCGGCTTTATATTTGACATGATCCCTACCAAAGTACTAGGCGATTCTATCAGTTGAGGTATTTCAAAACATTCAAAATGATAATGTGCTAAGTTTTTTAATACTCTTCGTTCGTTCTTTATGAGTGAAGCAGCGTGTGTGTTTGTGGCTATTTTTGCAAAATGTGTGGTTTCATGTTTAGTATTGAGCTCTAAGACAATTTTTCTATTGACTCCTACCGTCCCCATAAAAATAGAAAAGTTGTCATAATCTACCGATGCCAACTCTCTTTTAAACTGCAATGCCTTGCTAGCATGTATGGTAAATGAACCAGACACAAAAACGTTGGAAAGTAGGGTATTATGAAAGCAATGAATAAACAAAGCCATTAATTTTGACTTTATCGAAGAGGTATTATAAAAATTTAAGTAGGTAGCACGCTTTAAACTATTGGGAAAAACCCAACGCATAGTGCCATCGGGATTACTAACATAAGAAAACTTAAATGTATCGTAAGCAGAAGGTAATGATGTTATATCATGTCCAAAATTTAAAATATAATCGTAGTTAGCAATTTGATCGGGTTTGTACACTTTTGCATCCAAAGGAGCTAATACCATCACTTTGTCCGTATTTTTTTGCTCTTTTGGGACAAACAACTCATCTTGTGTTATTTTATCTAAAGGATCAAGTAGTTCTATATAAGCATGTTTGGGAAAAAATAATGTCGTGAGTAAGTTAACATCACTTATAAAAATTTTTCTACTCATAATTTCGTTCCTTTATTTATAGAAGGCTTTGCAAAACCATCTTTTGTACTTATTCTGCGTTATACAACATTTTAAAATCCTCATTTACACCCAGTAAACTGCGGTTTTAAAATTTTGAAAGCC
>WTJX01000549.1 GCA_011524675.1 Cytophagales bacterium | reverse complement strand
GTTTTAACCTACTAGATTTAACTCAGTTGTTAGCTTTTTAGCATTGAGTCGATAGTCAATATATTTTTTAGCAAAAAAAGAGTTATATGTATTTAGGGCATCTCTAAAAACTATCGAAATAAAAATCTAATCTATTTTGAGTCGCTTAAAAACAGTGATTCTATTTTGAAAAATTGAGTTTTTAGAGATACCCTTTAATAAAAAGCTACGAAGTTAAGCGTACTTTACCGAACAGGTTGTTTGATAAAACGCCCCTTTCTTTTACTGAAAATCAGCGTCTTTTCTAGGCATTTTGGCATCTACTTTGGTTAGCCATGCATTAAGTTTTTTGTCTAAACGGTCAGCAATGCTTTTGTTTTCTTCAATGATGTTACTCTTCTCTTGTGGGTCTTTTTTCAAGTTAAACAAAGCCGTCTTGGTCTCCCCATAACCTTTGTAAAGTTTCCATTCTCCTTCTATGATGACACTGCCCATGATGTATTTTAGCCCATGACGGTTATGTGGAAAGTGAAAGTACAAAGCTTCTCTTCCAAGCTTCTTTTTTCCTTCAAAGAGAGGCGCAAGGTCTTTGCCTTCTATTTCTTTCATTTTAGAAGCATCCCCACCAGCAGCATTGACAAAGGTAGGCAATAGGTCTATAGAACTTACAGGCTCATCCGTAGTCGTACCTGCTTTTATTTTGCCAGGCCAAGAAACCACCATAGGCACACGTATGCCTCCCTCCAAAAGAGAGCCTTTCTTTTCTGCTAGTCCTTCGGTAGGCTTATGTCCACCGTTATCAGAATAAAACACAAATAGCGTATTATCCAGTGTTCCTGTCTCTTCTAAGGCATCTATCACTTTGCCTACAGCTCTGTCCATACTCTCTACCATCGCCAAAAAGGTATCGCCCCCATTTTGCTGTACTAAGCTTTTTGGTGCTTTGAATGGCGTATGTACAGAATATAACCATAGTGTTACATGAAAAAGCTCTTTGTGGTGTTTGCGTATATGATCTGCGGCTTCATCACCAAGACGCTCAGTAAGGTATTCTCCTTGTTTACGATTTTCTATAGTACCGTTTCTGTAGGGATCAAAATATGACCTTGGCTGACCATAAGCACAACCTCCCATATTGATATCAAAACCATAATTTTCGGGATGCCATTCCTTATTGATGATACCATCAGAAGTTTTTAGCGAGCCTTCACCAGCAAGATGCCATTTGCCAAAGAAAGCAGTGCTATAGCCTAACTTTTTAAGCTCTCTGGCATAACTAGGAGCATCTTTGGGTAGGAAAGCTGCCGTCTCAGCATCTACTGCTCCCCCTTTGCCTAAGCCACCGCTTCTTTTGAGGTAACTTTCCAAGCCTATCCCCGGCGCATGAGTAGTAAGTCCTACTTTAGCGGGCGTTTGCCCTGTGATACAACTCGCTCGCGTAGGCGAACATACAGGTGCAGCAGCATAAGCCTTATTGAAGATCATGCCCGACTTAGCTAGACGTTCCAGATTTGGTGTCTTCAACTTCTCATTTGTCCCAAAGTAATCCACCCAACCTACGCCTAAATCATCTGCCATGATAAAAACGATATTGGGTTGCTTGCCTTTTGCCTCGACCTTTAAGTGAGCGCTTAAAACAAAGCTTGAAAGAAAAAGTATTCTAAATAGATTGTTCATTTTTATATACGTTTTAAGTTATAGGTTATACGTTTTAAGTTATAGGCTATAAGCATTGTTTTGTGAATTAGACTTTAACTTTTAACCTGCGGGTTTAATGCGTTCAAGTTGAAAAAGCCTTGCGCAATGAGCTATGGGCTTTGAATATTTTTAATCATTACCTTATAAGCCAACCTCAATAACCTTCAACGTTTAACGTTCAACTTTTCACCTTTAATATGTTCATTTCTTTTGCCTTACATCTTATAGCAGGCTTACTACCTTAAAGCCTTAATAATCATCGCATGCCCCCCACCTACTGCCATACTGGCTTTGATGCTTGTCTTGGCATTTACTTTTTGTTTTTTGATCTTATATACTTCGGGGTTTTCTAGTCCGTGTGCATCAGCAGCATCTTCAAAAATGGTCGCTTCATATTTCTTTTTTGAATCTAAAAAGTCCAATGCTAAATCGAGTGTTTTTTTATTTTCGTTATTTACAGTACCTACAAACCAAGTATCACCCGACCTACGTGCAGTAGCGATATACTCCCCCATTTTACTTTGAATGACTTTAGACTCATCCCAAGTAGCAGGCATCTCTTTCAAGAACTGGAATAAATCCGACTTTTTGCGGTACTCTTCTGGTGCATCAGGTAAAGTTACTAAACCAGAAAAGATGACTAAGGTACGAGCTACCTCACTTACTACTGTGGCATTGTATGAATTAGTTTTTCTAGGCCCTTTTTCTCTTATGCCCGAATTGATGCTGTTTATTCCAAAGTTACCATTGGACTGGTCAAGCGGTCCACTTATAGCATTGACCAATGCCATTTTGATAAAGGTAGATGGTGTAAAGGCTCTTCTGCCGTCTTGCTGTCCATGACAATATTCTCTAGACACCATATTAGGCATGGTTCTATAGACTCCCGTCATAGGTACTGGGCCGTCATGAAAGAAAATGAGTAAATTTTCTTTGGCTGCTTCATCAATGGCATTTCGTGTAAAGGCTGTATTGTTCCCCATAAAACCATATTTCATACCTACAGAAGCTAGGCTACGGTAGAAAGCAAAGAGCTTATCGTCTCCATAGTTACCCTTCTTACGGTCATAGTATAAGATGATTTTTACATTTTTTGACTTAGCATAGTCCATCACCTTTTTGATATCTACCTCTGGAGAAATATCCATTTTGCCATCCTTGGCACTCTTGAACCAGTGGTCATCTATAGTAAAGTAGTCTATGTTGTACTCTGAACAAAAGTCGATATACCTCAGGTAACTTTTGGTATCTATGCCATACTTAAAGTCACCATTGTCATAGCCGTGTACTCTCCAATCCCATAGCCCTTTGCCTGCTTTGATCCATTGGGTATTTTTCAGCTTACAAGGGGCAGCTAGGTTGATAGGTACATTATTAGTTACTAAGTCTCCTACTGTTTTTTCAAATAAAATCACTTTCCAAGGGCTTACAAAGCCATTGTCATTCGTCAAACTTACTAATGGTGATTGTAGCGAAAGAGAAGCAGTACTTGGTTTAGCAATAATAGCCGTTCGGAACAGCTTGGCAGTATAAAGATCAGATTCGAGAAGTGAAACATGTCTTCCCTCGTGATATTCTAATACTAATGGTTGAATTTTGGTTTTCTTTCCTTCACCAGAAAACAATTCATTGATAGCAAGTGGACCTAGTACATTTTGACCTTTGATGTGATATGCTTTTGCGCTTGATGCTGTATTCAAGTCTAAACGAAAGTCTATTTTTTTGCCTTTTAAGTTATTTTGCCCCGCAACAGCAAAGCGAATGCCTATACCGTCGTCATACACACGACAGATCAAGTCTGTTTTGATATTGTTGATAGCAAGGTGTAGTGTGAGTTCATTGCAACGGTCTTCTACAGTACTAGACTGTCCCCACACAGGTTTCCATGAAGCATTTATTTTTTTACTCTCTTTGCCAAGCACTTTATAACTTGAAGTTTGAAAAAATTGAATCTCAGACTTGTCGGCGATGCTTTCTTTCTCCCAACTAAGCGAATAAGAAAGTGTAGAGGGGGTACAGTATAGTTGAAAAACAGCTTTACCGTCCGGCGAACTTATGCTGTAGTTTTGTGCCTGTAGTATACTAAGACTGCTTAGCGTGAGTACTATTAAATAAAGTTTTTTTATCATAATGGAATTGTGTTGATATAGTTAATTCTAAGAAAGTTGGAGCATTTAAAAACAGACCAAGGTCTATTTTTGCAAAGAACCAGCCAAACATAAGGTAAAAGAAGCAAGATACTTTTGATATATACCTATGCTATTATAAGAATCGCTTCCTAAAGCTTCCTTCTCATGGAATACCCCACTAAGTATGTTGTTTAACGTTAATTTATTCGTATAAATAGTCGTCCAAAAACATATTTTCTTGTTTCAAACTAAAAAATAAAGATGATCTAAATAGCAAACAAACTCTAAATGTAGTGATTAAGTGTCTTTATTGCAAGTGTTTAAATACCTTATGAGTCTATTTCACACCTTTGGTAGCTAAAAAATAATTTATTGTACTTTACACATATTCAAACACAGCTAACATAAGTAGTGGTCTAAAAACACTTTTTTCTTTTGCCTTTCGGCGAATAAAATCCGCTCGCATTTTGAAGAACTGGATAGATGACTTTGCATTGACACCTCTTTTTCACACACTGACGAATAAGACAGTATAGGTAAGAGTCCATTTAAAGCATTAATACCTGTCAGATTTTATTTCCAAATTCAACTTCATAAAGTAGAATTACTCACACTCCTACATAGGAGGCTTTACACAAAATCTTAGCTCTGCAAAGCCTTCATAAAGTTCATTTTAACCACGCACCTTTTTATTATCAAGCCCAAGCACACACAAATGTTATTACAACAAAAATAAAGGCGGCTGATATATGAGAGGGTACAATATAAAGTCAAGATACGGGGAGGATAGTGTAATTACACACCTAATCATGATGATTGAGTTCGATTTACAATCCAAAAAATAAGCTATAATTGTAATAACTAAAACAAGTGGACAGAGTTTAATTTACACTACCCAACTTTCGTGGAATGGAATCATGCCTTTTAGTCCACAAAACACTCAAAAGCCCATAGCCTATAAGACTATGGACTTATCTTTTATTTCTTTATTAACTCCAACTTCCTATTCCCACTAGCATCTTTGGTACTGAGGTAGTATTCAGAGAGTAGTTGAGAGAAATAGAGGTACAGTTAAAGCAGTAAATTCTCTAAATCTTCTAAACTAGTAATTGATTCATCTTTTACTTTCATCTTGAAGGTGAAATGCCCCGCTTCCTTTATTTTTTGAAAATCTATTCCTTCAAAATCATCAAACACAGCTACTTTGTTATCAGGTAAAACCGCAAGTAATTGGTTCTTTACACCAGGCTTAAGCGCAAAAGAACCCCAATTGTTAGGTGCGTATTTTATGACAGATGTCCCATTAACTTCAGTAATTAAAAATACCGTTAGCAAACGTTTATG
>WTJX01000116.1 GCA_011524675.1 Cytophagales bacterium | reverse complement strand
CTATGAAAGTTTTTTAATATCTTTCTCTAAAAAGGAATGCAAAGGTAGTGAATCGTAATTTACTTTGCAACAAAAAAGAAAAACTATTTTAAAAACAGTAAGCATTCAATAAACTATAGCTTCACCCTCATGATTTTTTGGCTATTAGTCATGCGATGACACCGAAAATGTTATGTTTCAGTTTTTAATGGAAAATCAAGACAAACTAAAACATAACACGTAGTTTAGGGAATGAGTACTAAAAACAAGCTTATTCAAATTTAGTTTTAAGTGCCTCTACTACTTTTTTGCTATTTCCAATAAATATATTATCGTCATATACCACTACTGGTCTTCTCAAAAAAGTATATTCTTCTAATATGTACTTTTTATAATCCTCTTCTGTAAGCTCCATATCTTTGAGCCCCATAGCCCGGTACTTTACTGCTCTACGAGAAAATAAAGATTCGTATGAGCCAGCAATACGCTTCATTTCATCTAATTGTTCCTCTGTAATAGGATCATCTTTGATATTTTGCAACTCTACCTCATTTGGTAAGTTGACATCTAAAAAAATCTTTTGGCAAGTATTACAAGTAGTTAAATGAAATGCTATTCTCATGTGTTTTAAATCTATAATTTGTGTTTTCTACATGTCCTTGTGCAGTAAGAGCTAAATTAACCTTAGTTTTTTTCGCTCCCAGCGCGTGGGGTTCATGTGTTTAAAATCTATAATTTGTGTTTTCAGCATGTCCTTATGCAGTAAGAGCTAACTCAACCTTAGTTTTTTCGCTCCCACCGCGCGGGGTTCATGTGTTTGAAATCAAAGGAGTAAACAAAAACATATTTTTGCTACTATATTTTAAATTACTCCATTAAAAAACCAAATTTACAAATTTTATTCACTTAGAATAAAATTCTAATGATAAATAAATAAAAAACATTTTCTATAAAATAAACCACTTAGATTTCATCTTCTTAGAAAACCTTGACGCAAATCTTGTACGAGGAAAGGAAAAAACATTTACCTTTTTAGAACAACCTTAGTTGAGTTTAAAGCCAATATGAAATTGAAATAAAAAACGCATCCATAGTAGAGCTTTTAACTCAACTATGGATGCGTTAGGAAGTAATCTTTATTAGAAGGCTTTCTTTAATTCATAGTGATACTTTTATTTTTCAGATATTGCTTTTTGTAGTTTAGAATATTGGTAAGCTCTTCAAAACGAACTTTCTCTGCCTCAGTTAAAGATTGATTTTTTTCGATTTTTCTCATAAACGAAAGGTGTTGCCTATTTTCAGTCTTTGTTAACTCTCGCTTTTTAAACTTAACAGTTGCCTTCACCTCTATAATATCTCTCTTAGGATTGCTTGGATGATCGTCTTTGACCATTACTTTGAACCAAAATTCATTTGTTTGCTCAGTATCATACCTATATTGATAAATTCCACCACCTACATAATAGAGATTACCATCATCATCTATATCAAATGAAGCCGCATAATCCCCAGGTAATATATAATACTTCAATGTTTGATTTATATCCTCATCACTTGCGCTTACTTTACCGAAATTTTGTTTTCGACTTCCATGAAAGGTAAACTCAAAAGTAGGTAAACGTTCAATAAACTGAGGGTTTTTATTTTCACCAACCAGTGTCAAAGGCTCTTCCTTATCCAACTGCAACAGAAAATCTACTAACTCCTCTTGTTGCTGCGTATCAAGAGTCAAAACACATTGGTGTGCTTTGGCTTTTTCTCCTTTTCCTGTTTTGAATACCTCCATGAGGTTTTGAGCAGAGCCATCATGCAAATAAGGTGCTGTAGTCGCCAACCCTATGAGTGAAGGCGTATCAAAACCTGTTAGCTCTCCTGATAGTCGTTGACCACTCTTAGCATTAATTGTTCCCACATCATGCAATACAGACTCATAACTATCTGTATATAGTGGCGCTGGATGGCACTGCACACAGTTAAGGCTTACAAAATGTTTCTTACCTTCCAAGGCTGAGGCTGTCATCTCGCCATTGGAAGACCTATGCTTACTCTTTGGATAAGTGGCCAATGAGCTTATGTAGGCCGATAGCTCATTTAACCTTTTGTTCAATCCAAACTTCACATCTACCATAGAAGTTTCGACATTATTTGTAATAAAGCGATAACCTTCTCCCCCATTGAGCTTTTGTAGCTGTATATCAAAATCATGTATTTCATCAAAATTACCCGTCCAGTGTAATACACCATGCTTCATTCCCTCTTTTCCTCTCATGTCTATGGTGTTTCTGATGCCCTCTCCTAAGTTAGTCAAGTCCCAGTTTCTACCATCATGACCGCCATCTACATGGCAACTAGCACAGCTCATATACCCTTCTAAAGATAAGGCAGGATCAAGAGTACTATGAAAGATACGTTTCCCAGCCAGCACTTCTGGGGCTAATAATTCATTGGCTACCGTCTTTAACTCTTTTGTGTATTCAAGCCTACCATCATTATGACACCTAAAAACAGAAACAGCCCTTGATAGCTGATTGTGCACATACAAAAAGCCATTGGCATCCGCTACCATAGACATCGCTCCTTCTCCATAGCAACTTGTAATAGATTGGTTCGATGGATTCATAACGTCTATTGCCCAAATGGTCGAGGTCCCCATCGTAGCGATATAGAGCATATTGCCAAACCTCCCATAGGTAGCTGCGGTCGCAAAATCGCTATTATCCAAATCTATCCTTTGCTCAAACTCTTCTTTAGAAGTCTTTAAGTTCATGCTCATCGCTACGCTTCTTACTGTATGATCAAAAGTAAGTGGCTCTCCATCCCTGCTTGCTCCTCTAAATAAATTATCCTTTTTACCCGGTATCCAAAGGTGCGTTTGCTGTGGGTTCACTGCCATTGCTCCCAAATAATTCGGATACCCTCTCCCATTTGATATACCATCTTCTTGGGTACTAGGCGCAAGACGCTCTTGATAAGAGATAGCACCAGAGCTTACGTCATACCATTGTACATAACCGCCTAGTTGGTCGGAAGCAATAAACTGAGGTGCTACCAACATATTCTTTGTGGGAACAAAAGATAAATTACGCAAAGGTCCTTTTAGTTTTATGCTTTTGTGCTGTGTGTATGTTTTAGTATCTATTTCTACTACCTCACCTAAACTTGATAAGGCGACATAGGCAATACTTTTTTTATGGTTTAGCACTATGCCATGCGGTGCGCTACCATAGGGCAATGGTATAGACCTTAATTGATTACCATTCACTGCCGAATGAATCATCAATTTATCGGCTTCTTTGCAACTGACCCATAGTTCATTTTGCTTAACTACAATAGACACAGGGTGATGTGCTGTTTTCTTCTCAAAGACTACTTTGTTGTTTTTCAGATCTATCCCTGTAAGGGTATGATTATCTGGGTTTACTACATACATCATGCTGTGATCTTCATTCAAACACATACTTGCGCTAGCGCTTGCTTGATCGCTAGGGCTTGGTGCATAGACTATTTGTACACTAGAGATTTTATGTATTTTATCCGAACCCTTTAACTTGGTAGATAGTACCACTTGATAATTACCCGCTTTGCTATAACGTTTTGTTTTACTACTATTAGAGGAAAAGGAAGTACTCGTACCATCACCAAAATCCCACGAATAAAGCAAGTCTTCATCCGATACCTTACCAAATACTTTGGCAGAAAATTTAAGCTTGGTATTGACAATTGCTGGAGCTGGATTTATGATTTCTGTATTATACTCTACGGTACTTTGCCCTGTATAAAACGTTAATACATGCTGATCTCCTTGGTATGGATTCCCTACAATGTCTGTGAGTTGCGGTGTAATGTATAGCTCATAAGCAATATTATTTTTCAAAGGTGAAATCGGTAATACATGCGCGATCCCCATCCCATGACTAAGCTTACAAGGAACTTTTTGGTCATCACCTCTTTGTTTTAAATAAATAGCGTCTTCGTTTAGGTTAGCGTTATTCAAAAACTCTGAGAATGATATCCCTATAGCGGTAGTTACCCCCACATTTTTAGCATTCATTCTAGGGATGGTGTATTTCACCTCTGGGCTTTTCGTATCTGGTGCTGACTGACTGACCCCTATATTCAATCTACTTTTTACAATATGATCGGAAGTTACTACCGTCAAATTTCCCAAAGGAGATACAAAAGCATAATCATTTTTTGGAGGGAATTGAGGGCTAATTTCCATTTCAAAACTTGCCTTATCCCCCTCTACTTTCCACTTACTTAAGCCAGGATAATGCCCCATATAAAGATTGTCGTCTTGTAGGTATAGATATTCCATTTTATATAATTTACCTCCATGATCACCAAAGTTTATCGTTTTGATGTTGTTAGGATCAGCAAAATCATATGCCAATATATCCTCTTCATCATCATTGCCTTTGATTTTTGCTGAGCCAGCATAAAAACGTGATCCATAGACGATGCCTTGATAGCCTATCTGTGCTGGGTGTTGATTAATGAGACTAGGCTGAGAAGGATTACTGATATCCAATAATACTATTGGGTTGATCTTGCTGTTTACTGCCGCTGGAGAAAGAATCAAGGTACTGCCAAAGGCATGGGCTGAGCGTAAGGTAGCGTTGTACAACTCACTTTTTTTCATGTATTTTACTAGCTTTGGACTCTCTAAATTTTTAGTACTTATGATAAATAAACCATAAGCCCCTGTAGGTGCATATACATATTCCCCACCTACCCAACAAGAAGCAAAGGAAAGACCATCATAGTCTGTTACTTTATTGATATAAGGAAAATCAAAATTACTTACTACCGACGGCAAAGTAGTAGAATCACTATCATAGAGAGGTGCTAAGTCTAAAATTAAAAAGCCTGCGTTCTCAAAGCCTGTCACTGGTAATAGTAAGTAATCTTTGAATAAATATATCCCATGAGTCTCACCTACATCACCTAAATAGTCTTTGCTCTCTCTGTTATGGTACTTATCAGGATAATCTCTCGAATCAAATACCGTTACAGGCTTTCTTGGGTTATCAATATTGTAAGCTGCAAAAGCTCCCTTGCCTCTACCGCCACCATGATCAAAGCCCAAAGGTGCTATCAGCAAACCTTTGTGATAGCCTGTAGCACTCAAGGCTGCTTTAGTGTCTATATAAGATAAAACAGAACCAAGTTCTT
>WTJX01000626.1 GCA_011524675.1 Cytophagales bacterium | reverse complement strand
TAAATAGTCAATCGCTCAATCGTAAATTTTAAGCCACTAATCTTTGTTAAAATTTTTATTAAACACTAATCGTTAATCACTAATCACTGAAAAAACTCATAATTCATAACTCAAAACCATTCATTAGCCACTCTTTTCACCTTTGACATTCGACATGCTTGTTTCATGTGTTTAGAATGTGTTCATGTATTCAAGTGTTCATGTGTTCAAGTTTAAAAAGCTTTGCGCTTTTTGGTCAATAGTTTATAAACTTTTAGCTGTTGGCTTTTTTAGTGTATAGCATTGATTATTAAGTGTTTAGAATGAAAATTATTAATCACTAACCATTAACCACTAATCACTGCAAAACCTTCAACCTTTGACCTTTTTAGTTAAAATATATGTACAGGCAAATCATCATTACGCATATGCAGAGCCAAAGCATCCATATCTTTTTGGAAGAGCTATAGCCCATATTAGCATAGGATTCTTTCAACGAAGGTAAGGCTTTTTCTGGTGCTGGTGTCGTCAGATAAGAACTCACAACTAAAACAGCACTTAATATTGCAAATAAATAAAAAGAAAGTAGCATAAAAGGAACCTTATCAAAGTCTTTTGGTATGTTCAGATTATAACATAAACATACGATCAAACAAAGTATGCCCCCTCCTATCAAGGTGATCTCCCCTGCTTTTGGCGTAGCCCTTTTCCATAAGACCCCCAACAAAAATACGGCTGAGAGCGGAGGAGCAAAAAAGCCCATCAGACTTTGCGTGATTTCAAATACTTCTTTACCTAAAAATGAAAAGGTAATCGCTACCCCTACGGCTAAGACAGAACAAAGCAAGATAACATACTGCCCTACCTTTTTCTCTTGCATGGGTGTGATGTGTGGATATTTTCTTTTATATAGTTCTAAAGTGAAGATGGTACTAAAAGAATTGAATCCAGCAGCTACCGTATTAATCAAGGCCGCGAGCATCGCCGCTACGATCAAACCGACTAACCCTGAAGGTAGTAAGTTGGTTACCATGGTTACATAAGCATTGTCTGCTTCTATATCTGGAAAAAGCACCACACATAATAAGCCTGGGATAAACAATAAAGGCATAAGCATTTTTAGGAAAGAAGTAAATACGGCTCCTTTTTGCCCTTCTTCGATGTTTTTTGCTGCAAGTGTCTTCTGTACAATCATTTGATCTGTACAAAAGTAAAAGATGGCGACTACGGGATAACCTAATATGATGGTGTACCAAGAGTACTTATCATCATTTGTTAAGAATAGTTTCCAATGATCTTCGGGCACTTTTGCGTACAACTTCTCAAACCCTCCTATTTTTTCCATGCCCATATAGATCAAAATGATTGAGCCTACAATGATGATGATCGACTGAAAAATATCTGTACGCACAATGGCTTTGAGTCCTCCTAAGACGGTAAAACTAGTGGCTAGCAAAGCAATAACGATAACAGACCACGCAAGATGAATAGAGAATATTTCGGCTATAATTTTCCCTCCTACATACAAAGCCCCGCCTAGCCACAAGAATAGAATAGAAAAAAGAAGGTAGTAGGACAAAAAGTGATAGGCATTTTTGCCATAGCGTACTTTCAAAAACTCTGGCATAGTCGATATTTTGTTATTGAGGTAGTGAGGAGCAAAAACCATAGCCATCAGCATAAGAAATATCCACGCCAACCACTCAAAATTGGCTGATACCATTCCCTTGGAATAGGCTAGACCTGCCGTCCCTACGACCATCATCGGGCTCACATTGGTGCTAAAGATAGAAAAGCCTATGGCGGGCCACTTGAGTTTACCACCACCAAGAAACAAATCTTTAGAGGATGTTATTTTTTCTTTTATTCCAACAAATAGCCCTATAAACAATAAAGCTACAATATAAACTCCTATGACAGTAAGGTCTAAGATTGATAAGTTGACATTCATATGTAAGATTTTAAGATTTTTAGACTGTGAGATAGCAATGAGCTATGGATTATGAGTTATGGGTTATGAGTTATGGGTTATGGGCTATGAGTTATGGACCTTTATTATAAAGATTTTTAGACTACTACACAACATGAAAAACTAGTACATAACGACCTAAAACTATTCAGAAGCAAAGTGTTATTTCACTCTCATCCTTTACCTATTACTTTGTACTTCGTACTTAATACTTGGTACATTGTACTTGATACTTTGTACTTAATACTTCGTACTATTAGTTGACCATTGCCCCTACATTGACAAAGTCATCTGCCGTCCAGCTTTTTTCTTGCTCTAGCTCTCCATCCATTTTCACTTTCTCCCAATTGATTTTGGCTGTAATGCCTGCTTCACTTTGCAAGAAAAACTTCCCATCTTCTATTTTAGGACCATAAAGCAAATATTGGTTTATAGAGGAGTTGAGTGGTTCTAAATATTCCGTATAAGCGTCCTTTCCTGCTGCTGCCACTACGGAGCAATTGAACTGTGAAAAGCCTCCCGACGAGAAAAACAATTGATGCTCTTTTGCCATCTTGGCTACATCAAACCATTCGTCCAAACTCGCCAAATAACCTACTATCGGTTGCAAATGCTTCACACCATATTTCACCAAAGTAGGAAACACCTTCCCTGAGCGTTCGCTTTCACCATAAGAAATAGGTACTTCTGTTTTTTCGCATAGCGTTCTGATCTCTTCGAGCGAAGCAGAATGTATAGGCTCTTCCATCCATGCCAACTCCTCGCCTACATCTTGCAGATAAGATAAAGTTTGTGCTACACTCCAAATCTGATTGGCATCGACAGCCAACTTCTTTTCTGTACCTATAATTTCTTTGACGCTAATGGTTCTTTCTATGTCCTCAATGATATTTCCGCCAAAGTCTTTGCCTACTTTTATCTTAAAAGCTTCATATCCTTCAGAGAGGTAACGTTCTGCTTCTTCGCACAATGCTTCTAAAGACAGGTTAGTACCTCCACCACAAGCATATACATTTGCCCAGTCGTACTTAGCGCCTAGGTAGCGATGCAAAGGTTTATGGTTTCGCTTAGCTGCCAAGTCATACAAGCACAAGTCTAACTGTCCCAACGCATTGGATGCCGTACCCCTAAAACCTTCGTTTCTGATGGCCCAATAGAGCTGAAAGTGTAAGTCTTTGTAATTTATTGCCGAAGAAGTAAAGAGTTTAGGAAATAAAAACTTCTCTACCAATGGAACAACCGACTGAAACATAGGTACTTCTCCTTGGTAGCCGTGCTCATCTTCTAAACAGAGCGTACCAATAGTATATTTATCAAAAGGTCCCATACTTGCATCTTGGAAGGGGGTAGGAATGCAAAAAGGAGTAATAGACCTGTAGGTAGCTTTCGTTATTTTAAAATTTTCTTTATGAATTGGATTTTGCAGCATATAGTTTTGTGTTTATCAATTGAGTGATATGGTTCATTTGTTCTGATGGTAAAGCTCCTAGTTGCCAGTCATTCATGGTCGCTTGTAGCTGACTCATTTTTTTGGGACCAATGACAATTTTGTCTGCGTACTTGTCTAGCCCTAACAAATAGCGATGCGCTAGACTGGGCAAAGGAATACCCAATTCCTCCGCATAGGCTTTTACTTTCACGGCATTATCTACAGAGGATTGGGCTATCCATTCGGGTTTGTTTTGCTTAAACTCGTCTAGTCTCCTTGCCAAGAGCCCCATATTCAGCGGACTAGCGACATAATGAGTGATCTGCTCTTGCTCATACAGAGGAACGGAATCTTCTAAGGCTTCAAGGGTGCAGGCATTGAGCCTGTTGTATTCCATCACAATATCAAAATTCTCCTTCTTTACAAAGGGGCTAAATTCTGCTCCGTAGTTACCACCCAATCCTATTTGCTTTGCTAGGCCATCCTCTTTGATGCGGTGTAAACATGCTATCACACGAGAGATTTCCCATGTAGGCACATTGGTAGGGTCATGTAAGAAAAGGATGTCCAACTGAGCAAGCCCCATAATTTCTAAACTTTCGTGTACGCTCCTTGTGATGTTTTCGTCCGAATAATCATAATAGGCTACGTCAGCAGCTTCACTTTTGAGCCTACCACATTTGGTACTAATGATAGGACGCTCGCCCTTCCACTCTTTCAGTGCCTTCCCTATATATTCTTCTGCCTTGCTATAAGAAGGAGAAGTGTCTAAGTGCTGTATGCCCTCACCCAATGCAAATAACAAGGTATCAATAGATTCTCTTTCGTCCACTTGTCCCCATGCTCCCCCGATGGCGGCTGTTCCCAATACCAGATTATTATATTTTCTTTTCATACACTACAAATGACGTGATTAAATGCTAAAATGTTATGATCTATATTTTCTAACTGTGATGCTATTTTAGCATACCCCCCTTAAGGCAGCAATCAAACTTGAAAAAATTATTTTTTATTTCTACCTTGTTCATAAATCACCTAAAAGATAATTCCATGATATCCATTATTTTTATGCTCTTAGCTTTAATTTATATGACAGCTATCTCACCATTTTTCGTTTTCAAAAAAACACAATGGAGTATATACATATATCATCTGCCTTTTATTATTTTTTTCTCTACCTATTTTTACTTTAATAGTAAGTATGAAATAAAAGAAAATTGGTATTTGCATATAGTTTTGAGTTTGGCTATCATTTCTCTTTGGATGGGATACTTGTGGTGGTTAAATAAAAAACAAATTAAGAAATTTGACTTATGGTCTTATGCAAACCACCCAACTTACCTTTATAATGTACCTAGAGGGAATATCTTAGGGTTAAATAAAAAAGAAGGAAAAATTACTTTTGAAAAGAGATACGGAGTCAAGCCAATACAGACGATACACCCTCAGCCAGTAGAGCTATTTTACTTTCTAAAGGTGATTCCTAGAGGTATATATTTTACCGAAGACAAACGTTATTTGACGGTAAGCTTTCCAAAATTATGGAAGAGAGAGATAGAGCGTTTGTATGCTAAAGAAAGGAAATAATTATAGTAGCATTGTTGTTAATATTTGGTGTTACAAGTAGCAAAAAGCTCATGAACGAGATTTAGTATTGAGTCTTTAGTACAAAGTTTATATCCCTTCCTAATCCTAGACATTCAAGTTCTACGACCTTGCACTTTTCGCCTTAAACGTTTTTCTTAACGCTCTACCCTCATTTAATTCCTACAAAGCTCTATCCTTCCAATCCAAAC
>WTJX01000427.1 GCA_011524675.1 Cytophagales bacterium | reverse complement strand
TCAAGGGACAGTAGGTACACTTAATCATTTTATAAAAGACGCTTATTATATGAAATATAATTTTACAACTAGTATTTATAATGAAGATTGTAAGGTTTCGAGCAGTAGTTTAGGTGATACTTCTATTTATCAAAAGTCATATACAACAAGTGGTACTTATCCGTTTTATATAGATGAAACCACTTATGAAACAATAAAACTATGGGAAGATCATGAAAATCGGTATTGGTCATATGAATCTAACAATGTAGATACTCCTTCCAAATCTAGTTATCTTACCTCTAGAGAGAGTAAGGTAGCTTTTGAAGGTGAAATTAAGACATCTGGACAGTTAAGTGGTAGTAAATATTTGTCATGGGAAATCAATGCAGACAATGTACTCCGTGTAGAGTATAGTACTAAAAACCACTCTAATTTTTTAACCGCTTATGAAGATGAGAGAGGAAGTTTGCTTTCCTTCGAAAAGGTTTTTTCTAATGGTCAAATTATAGAACAGAACAAAAGCCTTCTAGAATGGAGTGACAATGTTCGT
The DNA here is from genome assembly GCA_011524675.1 of Cytophagales bacterium. Taxonomy (GTDB): domain Bacteria; phylum Bacteroidota; class Bacteroidia; order Cytophagales; family JAAEPT01; genus WTJX01. The sequence goes on along the minus strand of WTJX01000427.1, from coordinate 4,663 downwards.
TTACACTTATAAAAAGGCGCAATTGTCTATAGTTATTTATCTATTCCAGCATGAACCTTATCACCTTAACATCTCTATTGACTTTTTTAGCTATGGGCTTTGATTCATATACCGTGTGTTTTGAATGGTGAGACCTAAACTCTCCTCTTCCCCTGATTAAGGGGAAGAGAGTTCAATTCAATAAATTAAAACACTACTCTTTATTTGCTTGACCTTCTTTCCTATCAATTTCAAAATCCAATTTACACTATTCTACTATTTTCTTATAAAAATGAACAGAAAGCGCTTTATTTTTTGTTAAAAAGACACTTTAAAACTAAATTTATAACCATAGCTACTTAGATTAAATATGTCGAATGCCAAAGGTCTAAAGTCGAATGTGGCGTTAGTACCGACAGTCAAGTACATGTTGAAGTAAGTTTAATATGCTGAATAATAATATGTTAGTCCTTCTGTCTAGCGACTAGATACTAACTACTAGCGGCTTTTGAATACAAGATCTCATAACGTTAAAAATTGAAGATTTAGTCTAACTCAAAGGACAACACTTATAACGTAAAACTTAAAACCTATAACGTAAAACGTAGAATCTATAACTTAAAAACATATATAAACATATGAAACATCATTTATTATCCTTTTTTCTTTTTTTATCCATTCTAAGTTCATTTGCTGCAAGAAAGGATATCCCCCTACTTCACAACTGGAAATTTGTCCAAGAAGATATTGCCAAAGCTTCTGCTGCAACCTATGGTGATAGCCAATGGAGAAGCGTAACTATACCACATGATTGGGCATTCGAAGTAGGTCCTATGAGAAGCGGAGCACAAGGTGGTCCTGGTGGCTATTATACTGGCGGCATAGGATGGTATAGGAAAGAGTTTGAAGTTCAAAATGAGTGGCTAGACAAAAGCGTCAGCATCAATTTTGATGGAGTGTATATGAACAGTGAAGTTTGGATCAATGGGCATTATTTGGGAAAGAGGCCTTATGGTTATACTCCTTTCTGTTATGAGCTTTCTAAATACCTCAAAAAAGGAAAAAACACTCTTGCTGTGAAGGTAGATAATTCGCTAGAACCTTCTGCAAGATGGTATCACCCTTGTGGTATCTATAGCCATGTGAGGCTCATCGTTAAAGAAAAGTTAAGTATAGCAAGACATGGGGTTTTTGTGCATACTTCAATAAATAAATCTATCGCTACGGCTATTATAGAAACACGTTTTGACAAGCTAGCTCCTACTAATGCAGACAAGAGCAAGCTTGAACTAAAATCTTTTTTATACACCTCTGATGAAAAGAAAGTAGGCGAAGCAATAGGCATTATTCGCAATAGTGAAGAAACTGTAAAGCAGGAGATCAGTCTGAAAAACCCACAGCTGTGGGATGTAGATAATCCTTCTATGTACAAAATTGTATCTCAGCTATATAGCGGAGGTAAATTAATAGATGAAGAAGTAACCCCTTTTGGGTTTCGCGATATAGCATGGAAACCAAGCACTGGCTTTTGGATCAATGGGAAAAACACTAAATTACTAGGCGTGTGCGAGCATTGGGAAGCAGGGCCTTTTGGTGGTGCTTGGACTAAAGAGTGGATGAGTTGGAAGCTTAAGTTATTGAAGAGCATGGGAACTAATGCCATTAGGACGGCACATAATACATGCCCTCCCTTCTTCTATGATCTATGTGACTCTTTAGGCATCTTAGTAATGGATGAGTTTTTTGATGGCTGGCATAGAAAAGCCAAACAAGATTACGGAAAACAAGCATTCAAGCAATGGTGGAAGAAAGACCTAAAAGAAATTATTTTTAGAAACAGAAATCACCCTTGTATCATCATATATAGTGTTGGAAATGAAACTCGTGGGAATGAAATAAATTGGAAAAAAGAAGTAGCCCTTCTTGACAACACAAGGCTTGTTACATCTGGTAGTTCATACACAGGCAATATGTCTGTAGTTGGTATGAATGGGCATAGCGAGTACGAAAGCTTTTTTAAGAAAGGGCAACCGTCACCTAGTAAGGCTTTTGTCTCTACAGAAGCACCGCATACATGGCAGACAAGAGGGTACTATCGTACAAAAACATGGTATCGTGATGGCTTCAAACCTCATGCAAGCTTTAAAATCCCAGACTTGACTACCGAAGAATTGTTCCACTATGAATGGGCACACCCTAGCAAATTTCAAAACGGAAAACAGCATTATAATTCTTCTTATGACAATGGTACTGTACGTATCAATGCTAGGCAAGCATGGGAAAAGATGAGAGATATTCCTTGGCTATCGGGGCAGTTCAGGTGGACAGGCTTTGACTATTGGGGAGAAGCATCTTATGTCCATGGAGGTTGGCCTTTTAGGTTATTTATGGGTGGAGCATTGGATGTAGCAGGTTTCAAAAAAGACCTATACTACTTTTATCAAAGTCAATGGACAGAGAAGCCTATGGTACACCTCTTACCTCAGTGGACACACCCTAAGCTTAAAAAGGGAACAAAAATACCTGTATGGGCTTATAGTAATTGTGATGAAGTAGAACTATTCCTCAATGGCAAATCTTTAGGCAAAGACAAACCAAAAACGAATTGGAAAGAAATGCAATGCGAATGGCTTGTACCGTGGACAGAAGGCACACTAAAAGCAGTAGGCTATAGCAAAGGGAAAAAAGTTGTAGAAACATCGCTAAGCAGTGCTAAGCAACCTGCTAAAGTAAGGCTTACTATTGATGATATGTTCACCGAAAAAGGTATAGCTATTATTACCGCAGCCACGACAGACAAAGACAACAATATTTACCCTTATGGTGAAAACAAAGTCTATTATCATTTTGATGAAAACATAAGGTTAAGATCATTGGAAAACGGTAGTCCTGTAGATAGTAATGACAATGTTTCATTTAATCATAGAGCTGCTTTTATGGGACTCACGAGAGCGTTCATAGAGTATGAAGGAGATGAGAAAAAAACAACACTCACCGCAGGAAGTATTTTAGGGGAAAAACAATTGCTCACAAGCAAACTCGTTGCTATAGATGTCAAAAGCATCAACCTAGTAGGTCAACCTGTCAGCAAATCATTTGACATATATTATACCTTGGATGGTAGTACACCATCTAAGAAAAGTAAAAAGTACGAAGGTACGTTTGAAGTAAGCCTCGGCACTACAGTAAAAGCACTTGTGTTAGAAAAAGGTAAGGAAATATTGATGATGGAAGAGCGTTTTGACAAGGGGCTAGGACTCTGCTGGGAAGAAGGCAGAAATGAGGGGTCGGCTTTATTTTCAAACACAGCCTCCGAAGCAGAAAACGCCACCATAGTAGGAGCAAATAAAACTATAGAAGGAGAAAAGTTTTATGGTAAAGGTTTTGTTGATTTTGCGGGCAAAGAAGGTAGTATCAAATGGTATCAAGAAAATGATGGTACTGCAAAGACGGTAAATATGTCCATACGCTATGCACATAACGACTCCAATGGTACACGCCCTATGAAAGTGATTGTAAACAATAAAGAAATTCAGACACTTAACTTTAAACCAACAGGCTCATGGAACAAACAATGGTCAAAAGTGTCTTTCAAAGCCAAAATTGTAGAAGGTGCAAACTATATAGAGCTTAAGACGACAGGGAAAAGTGGACCAAATATTGACCACTTGGATATACAGTAATGGATACGGTTTTGAAAATCTAGGAGAGCTAGTTCGCTAGTGAGAGGTAATGAGATATAAGGCAAAAGAAACGTCATTCTTTTGCCTTATGTTTTGTAACTATACCTGTTACATTAGCTCCTGTGTGAATGAAGCTAAAGCCTTACCAGGATCATCTGTTTTCATAAATGTCTCTCCAATCAAGAAACCTTGATAACCTACTTTTTTCAGCGAAAGGATAGTTTCTGCATCTTTTAAACCACTCTCAGAAATCTTCATAAAGTCATTAGGGATCTTTTCTACTAAGTCTATAGACGTTTGTACGCTTACATCAAATGTTTTTAGATTTCTATTATTGACTCCTACTACATCCAAATAAGGGTTTAAACTCCTATTCAGTTCTTCTTCATCGTGTACCTCCATCAATACTTCCAAACCAATAGACTTGGCAAGTTTTGCTAATACCTCTAATTTCTGAGGAGTCAAAGCAGCGGCAATCAATAAAATTACGTCCGCACCAATCGCCTTAGCTTCTATCACTTGGTATTCATCCACCATAAAGTCTTTTCTCAGAATAGGAATGCTTACCTTTTCTCTTACGCGCTTCAAATATTCCATCGTACCGCCAAAGTATTTGAAGTCTGTCAGTACAGAAATAGCCGAAGCTTTAGCGTTTTCATAGGCAATGCCTACCTCCTCAACTGTTACTTTGTCGTTTATGATTCCTTTGGAGGGAGACTTTTTTTTGATCTCTGAGATAATGCCAGAAGTAGAAGCATCTGCTAGCGAAGCTTTGAGCGATGCTAGGCTATCTCTTTGAAAGTAAGCAGTGCTTTCTAAACTTTTCAAAGATACCTCTGCCTTTCTCTCAGCTACTTCTTTTTGAGTATTGAGGATGATTTCTTCTAAAATATTCATGTATTTATAAATGTATTCGAGTGTTCTTGTGTTCGAGTGTTCAAGTTGATATAGTAAAGCAAAAACTAAATTGCCGTTTAATAGTACGAAGTATAAAGTACAAA
>WTJX01000686.1 GCA_011524675.1 Cytophagales bacterium | reverse complement strand
AAGAAGCAAAGGCGGTAATCACTGCATACAGAAATGGTGCTACAGATATCTATAATGAGATGATCGCAGAAATAGAAGCATTTAAAACTAGCGAAAAACCAGAAATTGGCGATAAGTGGCCTTCGGAAGGTTTCTATTTGCCTACTGCTGAGGTATTCCTTGATAGTGTGAGCAAAATGATCAAAACAGAAGAAACGTTGAAGTCTTTTCAACTATAATATTGGTTTAAAAACTAAGGATGTTGAAAAAGTATTTCAATACATTTACAATAGGTATTGTGCTGTTGGTTTTATACCTAGCACAATACCTCATCCCTTCTCTTCAATGGAAGTGGTTGCATGAGTTGCAGCATGTGCAGGACTATAGAAGGTGGTCTGGTTTGGTAGTTACATTATTGATAACTTTTCAGTGGTTACTAACCCTCACAAGAGTTGTCAAAAAATGGAAAAAACACTCTGTCAAGTTTACAACTACACACAAATGGGTAGGAGCGTTTTCTCCTCTTATTTTTTATGCTCATTGTATGGAGTTTGGGTTTGCTTACCTTTTAGTATTATCAATCATTTTTATGACCAATATGCTCTTGGGTACTGTAAACTTAGATATCATCAAAAGTCAAAAAGAATGGATATTCCAAACGTGGATGATCGTCCATGTTACACTCTCCGTAATCATCACATTCATTATGTTTTTTCATATCGGCGTGGTGTTTTATTATAAATAAACGAATAGATGAAACTGAAAGTAGATAAGGTAGTTAAAGAAACAGAAGACGCTGTCAGTCTTTATTTTAAAAACACTTCCTTTTTTAAAAAAATAAAATATAAATCAGGTCAATTTCTTACGATAAGTTTAAAAATCAATAGCACTGTTGAAAAACGTGCCTACTCTTTTAGCAGTAGTCCTTATGTAGATAAGGATTTGAGGATAACGATCAAAAGAGTAGAAAAGGGTGTAGTGTCTAACTATGTATATGACAATATAAAAGCTGGAGATAGTATCAAGGTAGAGTCGCCTACAGGTAGTTTCTTCTTTGAACCTGATACTACCAAAAAAAGAAATGTAGTGCTTTTTGGTGCTGGTAGTGGTGTAACGCCTGTATTGTCTATCGCAAAAACTGCATTAGACCAAGAACCTGACACCCAAGTTGTTTTTTTCTACGCTAATAGAGATGTAGATTCCATCATTTTTAAAGATGAAATAGCGGAGTTAGAAAAAAAATACCCTCAAAGATTAAAAATGATTCATATCCTAGAAAACAATACTCCAAAATTAGGAGATTCGTTTGAAGGATATTTACAGCAAGAGGTTGTAGATCAAGTATTCTCACAACATCAACTAGACTTTGCACAAAGTGACTATTTTACTTGTGGGCCACAAGGCTTTATGGACAAAGTAAAAGAGACACTATATACACATGGTGTTGATAGAAAAAAAATTAAAATGGAAGCCTTTACCGCACCTAAACTAAAGTTTAGTGGTAAAGACTTAAAGAGTGAAGTTACCATCAAACAAGGAGGAAAAGAGCATAATCTTAGCATTCCTGGTAACAAAACCGTATTACAGAGCTGTATTAGCAATAACATTAAGATACCTTTTTCTTGTAGGTCTGGCATGTGTAGTACATGCAAAGGGAAGTGTGTGGAAGGTGATGTAACTATGATAGATGGACATACTCTTCCAGAAGAAGAAGTGGAACAAGGATATGTACTCACTTGTGTTACTTATCCTGCCTCAGAGAAAGTAGTAATTGAGATTTGATAAAATACACATATGTTTAATAATCCTTTAAGAAAAAGACAATATATAGGTTCTTTGATAGGCATCATCATAGGTGTAGCTACTTATGTGATCCTACCGATGAAAGCATCAGAAGACTTTTTGAGCCTTGGTCCTATGAATACAGGGCACGAGGATCTTTCATGTAATGCTTGCCATACCGATGCTAAGGGTAACCTTATGCAGCAACTTACTACCAATATGCAATATGCTGTAGGGATGAGGAAGGAATCTGTCCCTTTTGGAACGCAAGATATTGATAACAAAAAATGTTTGGCATGTCATGATAGACCAAACGATAGACACCCTACGCATCGTTTTTTAGAGACGAAGTTCAAAGATGCTATCAAGAAAATCAATGCTACTGAATGTGAAACTTGCCATACCGAACATCATGGGGTAAGAGTGGTACTAGACGATGCTACATTTTGCGTCAACTGTCACTCAGACTTGAAAGTAATAGATGACCCAATAGACGTTCCTCATGAAGAGCTTATTGCTAATAAACAGTGGACTACTTGTCTTCAATGTCATGATTTTCATGGTAACCACGTTTATAAAACGGCTACTAAAATTAAAGATACTCTTTCTTTGGACGCTATATCTGCTTACTTAGAAGGAGGCGAAGACCCTTTCACATCAAAGAAAAAATATTATCCTACTTCAGAAGAAGAATGGATCAAACAAAACGAGAAAAAAACTAAATAGAAATGAAAAAAACACTTGTAATATCTTCGGTGATAATGTATTTACTATCATCATGTACTAGCTCTACTCCTGCTTGTGATATACCAGAAGGCATAAGCTATAACAATGGTATCTCCACAATTATCAAAGAAAACTGTTTCAACTGTCATTCACCAGAGAAGTACAAAGTCAAAGGTGGACGTATAAAATTATATGATGAAAAAGCCTTGAAAAAATTAGGGGAAGATGGCACTTTAATGGGAGCCTTAAACCATAAAAGAGGTTATGTAGCTATGCCTTACAAAAAAGGTGTTAAACTTGATAGCTGTGTAAGAGTAGTATTGCAGTCATGGGTTGATGGCGGATGTAAATAATATCAAAAATATACTCAGACCCCCAATTATATAGTTTATACATTATACAACTATATATCCCTAAACCACTGAAGGCTTTTGTTTCAGTGGTTTATTTTTATAATACAGCTTACATTTAAAGCATGAATACCTAAGTAGTCGTCCAAAAACACTTATGATAAAAAACGGCTATTTTAATTCATCTCATCGTTAGAAATACGCGCTTTAGCTTGCTAAAGCTTAGGTTTCTGCCTTGACCTGAACTAAAATCACTCTTTTTTTAAAACACAATTATTTTTGTCTGCCTACTTATCAAGTTTTCTTTTCAAGTTAAACTTAGTAAAGTATAATTAGCTAATATTAAAAAAACTATGGAGAGATTTTTTAAAACCCTCTTTTCAAATAAATTAACAGGGCTTCTTCTTTTTGTTTATGCGGTAGCCATGGCTGTTGCTACCTTTATAGAAAATGATTTTGGAACAGAAACAGCTCGTACATTGGTATATAATGCCAAATGGTTCGAAATTCTGCACCTCATTATGATTTTCAACTTTATTGGAAATATACAAAAGTACAAGCTTCTTTCATTATCCAAGCTGCCCACACTTGTTTTTCATCTTGCGTTTATCCTTATCATCCTTGGTGCAGGCATTACCAGATATAGAGGGTCTGAGTCTATGATGAGTATCAAAGAAGGTCAATCTTCAAATGTGTTGATATCATATGATAGCTACCTCATGACGGCCGTAGGAAACGAGCATTTTTACAAAAACTTTAGCCCTCACAAACTTGCCTTGACAGAATGGGGAAGTAATGACTTTGCAAAAGTGTATGAGTTTGAAGATACAGAGGTAAAAGTGCATGTCAAAAAATATATCCCTAGAGCCAAATACCGTATTGAAGAAAGTGATAATGGAAAGATGTATTTGCAGGCGGTATTTAGTGTGAATGGCAAACGCAAAGATTTTTATATCGCACAAGGAAGTTGGGAGCGTATCAATGGCGTAGCTATCGCCTTTGACAATAGGTCTAAAGCTGCTGACATTGAGATAAGCTATAATGAGAAAGAACAAAACTTTGAAACTACGTTTTCTGAAATGACTAGCTTCTTTACGATGGCTACCTCAGAAAAAGGAATGCTTCCTAAAGATAGTCTTACGGCATTGAAATTCAGATCTCTCTATACCATCAAAAAACAAAATGTAGTTTTTGTCAACTATTTTGAAAATGCGACCCTAGGCGTAGAAGAAACAGAGAAAACAAATAACTCAGAAGGTGTAGAAGGTGCGCTTTTGGTAGATTTGGAGGTCAACTCCAAATCTAAAGAACTTATTTTGATGGGTGGGAGAGGATTCTTGAATCCTCCTAAAGAAATATTCTTCAATGATAGATTCATCAAACTGAATTATGGCTCAAAAAAAACAAAACTTCCTTTCTCCATATACCTCAAAGATTTTAAACTAGAAAGGTATGTCGGCTCTGACAGTCCTTCATCTTACAGTAGTGATATAGAAGTAAGGGATGGCGAGCTTGTACAAGCACACAATATCTTTATGAATAATGTACTTGACTACAAAGGGTATCGTTTTTTTCAGTCTGCTTTTCACCCAGACGAGCTAGGTACTATTTTATCTGTCAACCAAGATTATTGGGGTACATTAGTAACTTATATAGGATACTTTTTGATGGGACTAGGAATGATCTTAACCTTAGTATGGAAGGGGTCATATTTTAAGATGTTATTGAAAGAAGCTACAGGTATATGAAAAGACAAATTTCAAACATATCACTTATCATGATGTTATTTTTCAGTCCTTACTTAGGGCTGAAAGCTAAGTCTTTGCATTCGCTTAAAAGCTATCAATTGATAGAAAGGCAATATATCGACCAAGCACATGCAGAAGCTTTTGCTCACTTACAGGTAAATTTTAGAGGAAGGATAAAACCTACTCATACATTGGCCTTGGACTTATTAAGAAAAATCTACAAAAAAGATAGCTACCGCTATGTAGATACTCTTGGTATAAAGCAGCAATTGAGCGCGGAGCAGGTTCTTTTGGGGATATATACAAATCCAAGTGTATGGCAAATGCTGCCTATCATCAAGATAGACAGTAAAGCACTACCGAAACTAGGCAATTTATTAGAGGTCAATGCTTTAGGCTATGCCAAGCCAGTGAAGTTTTTAAACTTTAACAGACAATACATCTTAAAACAGTGGGTAGAAGAAGCTTACCTCAAAGGTCCTGCCAAGCGCACAGCCTTTGACAAAGCTATCATGAATATTGATGAACGTTTCAATATCGTTCGTGATATGATGGAAGGAAATTTCTTAGGGATTTACCCTATAAAAAAACACCCTAATGGCAACTGGGCAATCCCTAGTA
>WTJX01000506.1 GCA_011524675.1 Cytophagales bacterium | reverse complement strand
TTTTAAGTTGTTTAAGTACTTAAAAGTCAGTACACTATCTTTTTTAAATGCTTTCTTTATCGTGGTACTTGGTACTTTATACTTCGTACTATTCGGCAGTAATTTAGTTTTTGCTTTACTATATAATAGAACATATAAGTTTTTTACAGCTCAAAAAATTAAGTCTCCACTATAAAGAAACGCCAAAAGTTTAGAGTCGTTAGATAACAAAAGACAAAATCAAATCTTTGTCTTTTGTGCTTAATCCGTTAGTTAGCACTTCGCTATCAATAGAACAATAGCTAGTTTTATGAATGCTAATGCAAAAAAAATAAAATGATAAGCTAGAGCTAGTCTATAAATAAAACCCCTGTAACCGAAAAAATTTCAAACCCTATATTCTCTTCCTCTCCTTGTTTGTTGATCCATGGATTGAAGTAGTCAAAAGTAAATCCTCCCTCTGAGTCAGGGTCTTCATAGTTTGAGGTCAATAGCACATGACCAAAATCATACGCTACTTGAATGTTATTACTTTGGAAATGACTACTGCTTTTTGCTCCATATAGTGCGTGAAGTTTAACCGTAGTAAGGTCAATTTGTTTGGATTGTTGAATTTCCGCGAATGAGTATTCCTTCTCTATTTTATAGTCATCTGCATTGAGGCTGTCGAAGGTGAATTTATTTTTCAAGACCTTTTGTACTATAGTTTGTAGCTGCTGTGTACTCGTTTTTGACTTAAACATTCTATCCCAAAAATTTCTTTCTTCCCAATATTTTTCTACACTATCATCATTTTCTATTTCATCCTCGTCAATCACTATTCCCTGATACTGAATAATAGATTTTTTGGTGATGACACAAAAACCATATTTTACCTCCATCCCTCTATATGCACCCATTTCATTCTTAGTAAATCGTGTCTTACATAAGATGTTTCCATCCTTATTTATTGAGATGGGTATAATCTCAGACTCTAAACTTGATGATCCTGTGGCATATAACTTTATGCCAAAGATTAAGATGACTAATAATAGATAGTAACGTAGATTCAAGTAGATACAATTCATAAAATATTTTATTTAGTTAGTTTTTATTATGTTAACACCTAAAAAACTGTACAAAAACAGGTTTTTTACTTTAAAATATAGGGGTTATAATATATAAAGCATTATTAAATTTGTTATGAACTTAATAAAGAAACTTATGACTAATTTAAAAAAATATATTTTATTATTATTCTCCTGTGCGGTATTTCATAATTATGCACAAATAGGACCTGCTAGTTTATCTGTCGGTGCCGATGAGGTATTATTTCAAAAAGGGGTACTCGATGTAGAACTTTTGGGAGAAATTATTTCTGAAAAACAAGATGAGGTAAAGAAGGAGTTAGTGAAGCGCATTTTATTGAATAAAACCTTTAACAAAGGTCCTTATCTCACCTATCATTATGCGGATCAAGTTTTGAATACACTGCTGGAACACAAAGACAAGAATGTCATCAAAAAGTCTTTGCTAGAAAATAGTGCCGAGTTGGCTATTGTACTGGGTATCACAGAAGCCTATTTGATTATTAGGCGTAGTCAAGTAAATGATTTAGATTCTCTTTTTCATATTTATAAAGAGGGTTATAATGATGATAATAAACAAAAAAATAAGTCTGACAATTTAGATTATACAACAAGTGAGGGTGTAAGTGATTTTTTGCCTCGGATTCAACAGCTGTATAAGTTAAAAGAGGATAGCCTTATCAATGGTAACCAGCTGAGTTATGTGTTGAGTGATCTTTTTTTAGAAGTCTGTAGAAACAATGTTGACTTGCAAAAGTTGGGTTTCTTTCAAAAAGAATTTGACGAATTGTCTTTTAAAGAAAACTCGAAATATCATATGTTTTTAGCTTCAGATACATCAAATATGGACTCATTAACCAAAGTTGCTTTTAACAGCTTAAGTAATGAATTGAAAGATATATATGATGAAGCAGGAGATATCATTTCGATAAATTTGAAGTTTTCTAATATTATACTCAATCCACCATTAGAAGTAAGTTCTGCAAACGAAGAGAAGATCAAATCTTTGAGTAGTCGTCTTCTTGATTCTTTAAAAAATTTGTCGTACAAAGAATTGACTGATAAAGAGGTCGCTAAGCTTAGCGAAAAGGAGCAAGAGATTATAGAAGAACTTAGCCATCTGATATATTATGCTAGTAGTGCAGAAAATAGTCACCATGATGAAGTGCAAAAAATATATGATATTACTAGCCTTGGCATCAATCGTATTATCCCCAAAGCCATTCCATTGATTCCTAAATTTAACGGACTTGCTACATTAATAACAGATTTGGATAGTCTAGGCAAAGAAATAGATAAAAACCAGTATGCACATCTCTTAGAAAAATTAAATGATATTCTTGGAATCAATGTATCCGATGTCCAAAAAAACTTTGCTTTGTTGTTTCGTGTGATTACTAATTTGGATAATGCAAGCAGTTACGACCAAATAGGTAAGCTCATCTCTAGTGTAGGTAATATGTTTCCTACTATAGCGAATGCTAGGCTTATGTCTGACATTGCTAGCTTAGAAAAATACATCATCATAGATCAAGACTCCAACAAAGTTGACATTCGTGTAGAGGACCTTATTCTGTACTTATCAGAAAAATATATGAGTAATATTTCATCGCGTGTCAATTTTCACTTTACGGTAGGCTTCAATTATTTGCCAAGCTATCGAGGAGAACAATTTAGCTTTGCCGCAGAAAAAATAGGACTAAGGGTAAAACTCATAGATTTTTATAAGAAAATAGTTTTTGAGGATAATAATCCTATACAACAGCAAACCCCTTTGTTAGAACAATGTTATCTCCTACTTTATGGTTCTGGATTACTCTACCAAGTGCAAGCATTACAAACGGAAACAGAACATACTATTGACAAAGCTTCTTTTGGAAGTGCAGTAGGTTTTAGGTTTTTCAATCATTTAGATGCACATGTAGGTGGGGCGTTCATCCAAATCAATGATAAGAGGAAGCCGTTCATTGTAACTGGCTTTGAAATACCTATTACTGAATATTTGAGTAGGTTAGGTAAGAAAAAACAAGCAGACTAACTTGGCGTAGAATGGTACAAAGTGAATGAAATCACAGATAACAAATAGCAAAAAACAAAGTTTGTTTTTTGCTATTTGCTATTTGGAATTATTGAGTAGGAATAAGTTGCTTAACGTGTGATGGTGATTTCTTTTTCTCCTTTTTCAACTTTCATATCTGCAACATACAACTTATCCCCTATTGATTTAAATTTAGCTCCTTTGATTTTTGGCTTTCCGCTTTCACTCCACACCGTCAAAGGACCAGACTCCATCATGGTACAGCTAATCTTTTTGCTAGAAATAGAATTTATTTTCACTGTTGACGCAGCTAAATATTTATCTGTACGTCCTATCACTGCCCAACCTTCTGTTTTTGGATAGAGTAAAAATAGTTTTGCTTTAAAGCTTGCTACTTCTGTGTTGAAAGTATCATCCAAGCTGAGTACCTTTTTTTCTATTTGGTCATAAAGTAGTACGCCCTCTTTTGGTAGCTTCCACTTACCTTGGTAGGGTTGTAATAACTCCCCTGCATAAGGATAGTCTTTTGCTGAGACATAAGAAGAAAGGGTTTTGTTTGCTTCGCTAAAGTTGAATAATGCAACTGCTGCTACTTCATTTTCCAAAGGGGCAACCACTCTAAAGACATGCTCGTCTCTGAAAGGGTGAATAAAGAAACTTTCTGGCAATAGTGTGGCTGGTGCTTTTGCTCTAAAAACTTTACCTTCTAGGTTACAAAAAGGGAATAATATTTCTGGTACAATTTTACTTGGCTCATCTGAGATGTAAACTGGACCACCAGAAATAGCCCTTGCAATAGCCATAGGTTGCACATCTCTCTCGTCATGGGTATGGAACATGTCTAAGTCTCCCCAAACGGTTTGTCCCATCCAAAGGTGGTTCGCGAAGCTTTGATATGCATTACATTTGTTTTTGTTTTTATCAGACTGGTTATAATCTGGGCTAGAGCGCGTGAGGGCACTGTACTTTGTTTGCATAGCGTTAATGTTTGGCTGCGCAATACAGTTGAGCAATGGGGTATCAAACTTTTTACATGCGTTTTCTAGTGCCTCATTGTTTCTTCTCATAGACAAGACTGGATTTTCAGTGTTTTTGTATAGTTGAAATGCCTTGTACTGAAAATCTACCTTGGTAAAGTCAAAACCATTCTTTTTGCTATCGCCCACCATAGTTTCATAAAATAACTTAGCCCCCTCTTCTGTACCATCGGGAAGCATATAGCTGCTGTTTGCTATCAAATGATTTTCTAGCTCTTTCATCTTATGCTCTGGAGCGATGGCAGTCATATAGCCTAAGGTATTTCTCCATACCCCCATCCATTTTAATTTGTCAGGCTTTTTTAGGTCTGTAATGGGTTTCCATCCGTTTGGAAACTTTTCTTTGTGCGGCTCAAAGCTGATGATGCTTCTCTTTTTGTTGGCAGTGAGGTAACCGTCATCTACCAACAACCAACGAAATGGTGCTTTGTTATTTTCTAAGGTGTGGGCAGCATCGGTGATTATTTTTTCTGATATTTTACTTTTATAATGTTCCCATGAACACCAACCTATGTAATTGTACATTTCAGGGAAGCTTTTGTTTTGTCTCCAGTCGGCAGCGATATAGCCTGATGATAAGGCAATCTTCCATACTTTGTATGTAGCTTCGTAAGGAGATGCACCATAGGACCAAATGAGCATAGGAATGTCTCCTGTCATTTTTGCCTTACCAAAGTTATCTGCCGCTATAAGAAGTTGGTTGTTTTGTATAAAAAAATTGGCATACGAGTGTTTGGACATCATAGGCAAGAGAGATAAATACTTATCTTCTTTGATTTTTAGAAGTATGTATTGACCATTTTGGATGCCTCCGTGTCCCTTTCTAGTGATAGGTGGTTCATAGTTTTGCAATTCCTCTAAGGAGTTAAAGGCTACGGCCTCTACTCTGTTTCCTGTTGCCACTCCGCCAGAATAAGGGCGGTAATAGGTTCCTTTTTCAAAGGAAGGGAGTTGTATTGTTTTTTTTAGCGCTGGTGAGTTTTCGGTTACATTTTTTTCAATGATAAATTTGAACTCCTCATCACCAACTTCAATATATTGGGTAAAGCTTGTGTTGCAACTTATCATGAGGATAAAAATGCTAAAGATTTTGTAATA
>WTJX01000278.1 GCA_011524675.1 Cytophagales bacterium | reverse complement strand
AAAAATGAATAATGGGAGAGAGTTGAGCTTTATTCAAAAGTACAAGGTACAAGGTATTATGTACAACGACTACAATCTAACTATTGGACGATTGACTATTTACAATTTTTGAGACTAAAGAAACAAGATAAAAGAACGTAAAGACCTATCGACATAGGGACATAGGGACGTTTACAGCAGGATTTTATTCCACGAAAGTGGCGCAAGCTAATTAATAATTAATGATGAAGAATTAATAATGGAAGGAATTGGTAGCCTGTGCCTTTTATCAAGTGAATGAAGAAATTAAAAAATGAAGGAGGTTTTAAGTGATTAGAGATTAGTTATGGGTGATAAGTTTGGTTGGTGGGTTTGGGGATTGGAAAGTACAAGGTACAAGGTATTATGTACAACGACTACAATCTAACTATTGGACGATTGACTATTTACAATTTTTGAGACTAAAGAAACAAGATAAAAGAACGTAAAGACCTATCGACATAGGGACATAGGGACGTAAAGACGTAAAGACGCAATGCATTGCGTCTCTACGGTGCACGACCAATCAATCCCGATTTCATATAGTAAACCAATGTTACATTCTTTTGGGTTACGAAAGCTTGATCTCAAAGGCTAGTAAATCCGACTCTTTTAAATCTAGCCCTTGATCGAAATGAAGGCTTAGTTTGTTATCTTTTTGCTCAAAAGAAAGATTGATACTTTCTCCTCCCAATGTCGCATTGACTTTCTTCACTTCACTGTCTCGTAATAGCTCTAGTGAAAATTGCTTTAAAAACAACTTACCGTAGGCTATAGACAAGCTGGCGTGATGGTCTTTTTTCTTTGCTTTTTGGCTAAAAGTCCCCCACGCTTCGGCTGTAGTGAAGGCACACTTAAAGTCTTCTGGTGTCATTTTGGGTGCAAATCCTAATGTTGCTTTCGGACCATGATAGGTATAACCACATGCCGCCAAATAGATGCCGAAAGATGCCATGGAACGTACATAGTGACTAGAACATTCTACTTCGTCAAATGGGTTTCTTTTGGCACCGTGGTAACGCTCGTCTATGGCTTTCATGATGGATAGTCCCTCGGTAAGCATACCTTCCCATACCATATGTGAGGCTACTTGATATTCAAACCCATTCATACACTCATCGAAATATCCCCCTGGCCCTATCCAGTGTTCTTTGTCATCTGGTCTATCTGCCATACCAGGCACTGCATTCTCGTCTCCTCCCAGCGGCCAAGTAGTCATCAATAGCCCTGCTTCTCCTTTGGTTACATAAACTCTGTCCCCTTTGATGGCTTTGTGGTCTTCGACATACTGCCCTGCATCAGGCGCAAAGTTATATTTCCACAGTGAGGCTAAGGCACTCTTGGCTTCTTTCTTTGGCAATACGTCTGGTAGATTGACTTGGTGTGCAAAGCTTTGTCCTAGTACTTGATCTATATGGCTTCCTTTGTTGGTATTGATACGGTCGTAATTTGGCGGTAGATGGATGAAGTATTCACCATTAAAGAGTTTGTCCACAATATTTTTCTTTCCTTTGGAAAGTATTTGCTGGCATGTCTTGGCAAAACTATGATCTCCTACTTCCATTGCCATTTGTTCTGATGAGGCTAGGGCTGCGAGATATAAGCTGCTTATCCATCCCATAGGCCCATACCATGCGGCATCTAGGGTGTTTTGCTGCTTTCCTTCTAAGAGTCCGTCTAGGTCTAGATCTTGGTCGATGACATATTGCATGGATTCTTTGACTTTGTCCCATAATGCCAACAAGAAATCTTTGTCTGCGCTCATTTGATGCTCTCGATATACTCTGATGATGGTACCTAACTGTCCGTCGATGGCGTTTTTCATTCCGTTTTCTCCACGATAGCCGATAGAACCGTCTTGGTAAGCGATATCATAATCTACGGTTTGACGCATACCTTTTTCTATGGATGGAAATATGCGCGCCATGCCTTGTGCGTATTGCCATACGTGTGTACAAGTACCTTCGCAGCACTCTACACCTTCCCACGCCCAAAAACGATCGTTGTCAAACAGGTGTGCTGTTTGGGTGGCGAGGCAATCCATAGAAATAAACGAACGATCCAAGAACCAATACGGTAAAGTACCATCGTACCATGTTTTGTTCCATAGCAATGTAGTGCCCGCGAGCCTGTCAAAGTTGTCGGCTAAATACTCGGCTACTTGCTGTGCATCGTCATAATGCTTGGCGTACTGTCGTTTTAGTTTTTCGATGTCTTTGATTTGTGCCAAAGGGCTTTTCTCCATCTCGTT
Organism: Cytophagales bacterium; assembly: GCA_011524675.1. Lineage (GTDB taxonomy): Bacteria > Bacteroidota > Bacteroidia > Cytophagales > JAAEPT01 > WTJX01. Next base: position 2,950 of record WTJX01000278.1, on the reverse strand, counting down.
GTAGTATGGAAAGTACCAACTGACTACAAATGTGATCTTTTTGCTTTCATTGGGTTGTAGCTCTAGGCTAGTAGATATAGCCCCTACAAGTGCATCGCTTGCTTGTGCTGTAGTCGTAGCTATTTCCTTGGGCTCTAATGCGCTTGTGCCATAGTCTCCATTTACCTGTGCTTTGGCAAAATGCTGACCTTCACTTTTTAGTAAGGTCAAAGCCATATTACCGTAGCCCAACTTTGTATCTAATTGGTCGCCTGTGGCGGTCATATACACCGTAGTTCTGTTGGATGCTGTGATGACCTTGTTTGTACGTTGAAAATCGCTTTCTACAGAAGGGCACACGCTATTTTGAAGCCATCCTCCTACATTAAGTGTCAATGCTTCCTTGGAAGTATTGGTAAACTCATAGCTCATGACTGTAGCTGGAATGCTTGAGTCTTTGAGGTTGAGGGGAATAAATGGTGAATAGCTTTCTAGCTTAGCCATAAAAGGTAATCCCTCTTGCTTAAAATTGACTTTAGCTATAGGGTACTCTCCTCTAAAGCTGATGTCTTTAAATCCATTTTGATCTAGGCTTACGGTTTTGTATTGCTGCCCTTGCTGATAGCTTACGGCAAAACCGCTTTCTACTTGATATCGGTCATTTTCTTTGTCTGAGGTACGTGGTTTCACATAAAGCCCCCCCATACTGAACTGATCTAAACGCCATTTTTTCAAATGATCTGTTGCATTAGGGTTTGCCGGCCCTTCCCTATTGTATTGTGTTTGGAAAATATCCCATAGCCATAGCCTGCCGTCTCCGCTGAGGTATAGCTGACCACAACAAACACCTCCTACGGGCATACCGATGTATTTTAATTCATCTTTGTCTGAGTGATATTGTTTTAGGCTTCCTCTTTGTGTCAATGACTCTAGCCATGCTGCACTTAGCTTTTTGTCTGCTGGTATCAAAAAGCCTTGCTCTGTCTTGCTTACTGCGTTGCAGGCAGTAAATGGAATTGACATGAGCGTTGCTCCCATAGCGGATAGCTTTATGAAGTCTCTTCTGCTGTGTGCTGGTGGCGTGCAACATCCTGTTGATGGGTCGCATGATGTAGTAGTAGTATCTTTCATGTGTTTATATACGTTTTACGTTATAGGCTTTAAGTTTTAACCTTTAAAAAATAGTTTAATGTGTTTAAAATGTGTTCGAGTGTTCTTATGTTTGAGTGTTCAAGTTGAAAAAGCCTTACGCAATGAACTATGGGCTTTGAGTTTTTAATCATAAAACACTATGCAAAACCTAAAACTATAGTCTTAGGCTTCATATAGCACTTCATTCTTCAAATGTAAGCTTTCATGTGTAAAAACAAGGGCTTTGATTCATCAAAATTGGTAGATTATTTAATCATCATGAATACAGACGTGATGGATGATGAGGTATGATTTAGCTATTAGGTATTAACTGTTGGCTTTTTGCTAATGAGTCAATAGTCCATATTTGTGAGCATTCAGTGAACTAGACCTTAACTCTTATGAGCTTTTGGCTTTAGCCACTAAATGCATTTTGTAAAAAATAAAGAATGGCTTAACTGTCAAAAAATGCTTCAAAGACATCTATCATCATTTGGTGGTCGTGAGTACCTGCCATCTCTCGGATGCTGTGCATAGACAACATGGCATTGCCCACATCTATAGTGGCCATACCTAAGTTTGCAGCTACCATAGGGCCTATGGTAGAGCCACAGCCCATATCGTTTCTATTACAAAAATCTTGATAAGAAACTCCTGCCTTGTAACACCATTGCTTAAATTTGGCGATAGAAAAAGCATCTGTGGCATAACGCATATTTGCATTGCTTTTGATCACAGGCCCTTTGTTGAGCATAGGCTTATGATTAGGGTCATGTGCACTGCCATAATTGGGATGCACGGCATGTGTCATGTCTGTAGAAATAAAAAGTGAAGAGGCTACAGCTTGAAAAAATGGTTCTTGTTGCTCAGTAAACGCCAACACTATCCTCTTTAATACTGTTTCCATAAAGTTGGAGTCTGCCCCGTTTTGAGAAGTAGAGCCTACTTCTTCATGTTGGAAGAAAGCGGCCACCAAAAAATCGTGGGCATGATATGTAGAAGATAGTAATGCTTGTGTAGCAGCATGTACGCTCCCCAAATTGTCAAGGCGAGAAGCATAAATAAATTCATTGTTCACCCCTCCGAAGCTTGCCTTCTCAGCATCAAAAAGAAACAAATCCCAACTGAGTAGCTGTCCTTGAATGCCTGTTTCTTTTGTGATCCATGCTTCAAAGTCAATATCTTCATCCAAGCCAAGAATAGGACATAAGTGCTCTTGTGGATTGACCAAGAAGCCTTCTTTGTTTACCGTTCTATCTAGATGAATAGCCAACCTTGGGATACGTAGTCTATAAGGCAATTGCACCAATATTTGCTTTACAGCCCCTTCTTCGTCTTGGTACAAAACCCTTCCACCTATCAAGAGGTCTTTGTCAAACCAACTGGTCAATAGTGCCCCTCCATATACTTCTATATTGAGCATTTGATAGCCCTCTTTGGTGCTTGTAGGCTTATTTTTTATTTTGAGTGAAGGTGAGTCTGTGTGTGCGCCGATGATCTTAAACGAAGAGTTGACAGACCACTGGCTAGGGGCACGAAAGGCAACGATAGAGGCATCTGCTCTACATACAAAATAGTTGCCTCCTTCTTTGATTTGCCATGTGTCTTTTTCTTCAAGCTTTTCAAAGCCCTGAGCCATAAGCTCAGTAGCTAAACCATCAACCACATGAAAGGCTGTAGGACTATTGTCAATAAAGGATAATAACGATTGTGCAGAAGAAGACATGAATATTGATTTTTAGAAATAATCGCCAATATAGCAAAGCGCAAACTAGATTGCAATTTCAGCACTTCCGACTGTAAATAATTTTCGGCTTTAACTTGTTGAGAAGGCATAGCA
>WTJX01000284.1 GCA_011524675.1 Cytophagales bacterium | reverse complement strand
GGAATAAAATCACGCGTCAAGGTCGCTACGTCAATACGTATCTATGTCTTTACGTAGTAATTCTAATGTCTAATTTCTTTTGTCTTAAAATCTTATAATCTAAAAGTCTCAAAGTCTCAAAGTCTAAATATCTTACTTATGCGTTTTCAATTTTTTTTCCTTCTTTTATGCCTACAACTAAGCTTAGTAAGTACACTATCTGCTGCCGATACACAGCAAAGCATCACCATCAATGGTGATACCCCTATACTCATCATGAAAGATGATTATAATAAAGTACCGCTCCAAAAAGTCATACGCGACATCGAAAGAGACTGGTACAAAGTATTTGGCTATCCAGCAGTAGTCTTTGTCAATAGCATTCCTTCTCGGTGGAGAGGAAAAGACAAGCCTGTAGTAGTATTAGGTTCACAGCAGAGCCTAAAAGATAAAATCACCGTAGATTTCCCCAACGAAAAAGAGCAGCATAAGCTATTCGCTACCAAGTTTGACAAATACGAAAATCCCGCCATCGTCTCTATCGGGGCAGATGTGCGCGGAACGATATTCGCCTTCTATACCTTTGCCGAAAGAGTACTCGGTATAGATCCTATGTACATCTTTACCGACAATATCCCACAAAAGCGCAAAGAAATACGCTTCACCCCAGAGATGAGCTACACTTCACAAAAGCCGTCTTTTGAATATAGAGGATGGTTTATCAATGACGAAGAACTACATGACGGCATGCACCGTGACCCATTGGGAGGGAATGTGATCTCTATGGAGTGGATGGACAAAATCCTAGAAACACTCTTGCGATGCAAAGGCAATATGATTATCCCAGAATCAGCCCCTTACCCAGATGCTACTGTATATGACCTATGCAGAAGAAGAGAAGTAGCCATCAGCCACCATCACGTAACGCCCGTAGGGCTCAATATGATGAACTGGCCAGAAGATGTAAACTTTTCATTTGTAACCCACAAAGAAATACTCAAAGATGCTTGGCGCAAGGCAGCGCTAGCACAAAAAGACAATGAAGTAGCGTGGATTGTAGGATTCAGAGGGAAGTCAGACGGAGCCTTTTGGCATACAGACCCCGCAGCACCTACAGACGACAAAGGAAGGGCAAAAGTCATCAGCGAAGCCATCAAAACACAGGTAGAGATCATACGCGAGCAAGACCCCAACGCAACCATTGCAGCCGCACTATGGAATGAGCAGTCCAAGTTTTATAACGAAGGACTATTAGAAATCCCCGAAGGAGTATGTAAAATGTTTTCGGACGACGGAAGAGGGTACATGCGTGATGATGGCGGGGTCAATGTAGGAAAAGGAGACGGACTATACTACCATGTCATGATGATGATGAACTCACAAAACCGTACCACCGAAGCCGTGCCAGCAACACGCTTTTACAAAGAGCTAAAAAGGTACGTAGAAAAAGGAGCAACCAAATACGCCGTCATCAATGTAAGTGGCATACGTCCAGCGGCATTATCAGTAGAAGCCATTACAGACTTTTTGTGGGATGCAAGACCAGCACTCAGCAAAGCACCGGAAGAAGCCATGCACGATTATATGAATGCTTGGTATGCTAAAGCCTTTTCTCCAAGTCTAGCTTCAAAACTAACAGACTTACGTATGCAGTATTATAATATCCCTTACTTGCGCGAGAAAATGCCAGTGCAAGGCAGATGGAAAGGAGCGAGAGGAGAACACCTATTGCAATACTCTATAGATGCGCTTCTGAAACATTATGGTGGCATAGTAGCTAAAGGTGAAGATGTAACCCAAGCCAAAGACTTTAACAAAGTATTTAAAGACTCCAAAGAGCCATTGGCAGAAACAGCAACTTTTTTCCCTAAACTTTGGAAAGCCACTACTGCACTAGAAAAAGAAATCCCCGAAGCAAGGAAAGACTATTACGCTTTTCACTTTAGGTATCAAGTAGCAGTACACATGTACTCATCGCAAGTGCTATCCATTATCACCAAAGCATTTGACGACTACATCGCAGACAGAAAGCCAGAAGCCTTTGCCAAGGCATTAGAAAAGGCATTACCGTTGATGGAAAAACTACTGGAAGAAGCCCATAATGCTGAATATGGCATATGGGACACCATGTTCATGCACGTACGTTTGATGGACCTGTACAAGTCACGTTTGCGAATCAAAAATACCATCGCTCAAATCCGCAAAGAACCTTATACAGACAACTACAGAGGATCGCGCAAAGGCTCGTTTTGGGGATCAGCCCAAGAATATATGGACTATGGCACAGGTACATTCCCTTACTTCTATGAAGAAACAGGAAAAGGGTTGAATGTGTTAGAAAAGAGGTAGAAAAATAATAAATAGCTATTCAAAAGGTTTTGTTTTATGTTTTTTTTGTTGGTTGTTTAAAAAAAAGTCAGAATCAAGATTAAAAAGATTAAAGGATTTGCAGGGTAGTGTTGAGAGAGCTTAAATAAAGAGGTACACCATCCTGTTCATCCTAAAATCAAGAAAATCCTGATTCAGACAGTTGAGGAAGATGAAGTTAAATGAGATAACATATAAAATAAATGGCTGCGCAATGAAAGTGCACAATACATTAGGTAACGGTTTTCAAGAAGTTATTTATCAGCGTTGCTTAGCTAGTTGAATGTAGGTATGAAAATATTCCAGTTGGAAAAAGAAGAGCTGACTTTGTTGTAGAAGAAAACGTAATTGTAGAGCTAAAAGCATTAATCAACTTAGAAAATGTACATTTAGCACAAGCTAAAAACTATGTAGTTGCTTATGATAAACCCGTAGGTTTGCTTATAAACTTCGGTGCGAGTAGCTTACAATTTAAAAAGATTTACCATCCCAAATACAATGCTTGATATTCCAAGAAAAGATGTCTGAATCAAGATTAGTAGGTGTTTATGGATAGTGTTGAGAGAGCTTAAATAAAGAGGGACACCATCCTGTCCATCCTAAAATCAAGAAAATCCTGATTCAGACATTTATTATGTTAATAAGCCCTTTGAGTGATGGTAATCACTCAAAGGGCTTTTTTTTGTGCCAAATGGTTATCAGAGAAAAAAAATGAAGTCAACTTAATAAGTGTGTAAAGATGAGTTTGTTTTTCGTGATATTCGTTGGTATATTTAAGGAATTTTTAAAAGAGAGGTGTCATGAAAAGAATTTCTACCGTGAGGGTTTGTTTAATTATACTATGCTTAGCGTCTTTAAATGTATGTCTATCACAAATAGAATTTAAAGAAGATAGTTCTGCTATAGTTTTTGAAAATAGCACGGGTGTAGTGTTTGATGCCAATGCCACAGACGGAGCAGCGGCAAATGATGTGGGGATTACCTATAGTTTATCAGGCCTTGATGCCGCAAACTTTACCTTAGATACAGAGAATGGCGAGCTTCGCTTTGTTTCTAGTCCAGACTGGGATGCTCCAACGGATGCAGATCAAAACAATATTTATGAAATAGAGATTACAGCCAATGACCTTATATCAAAAGCAGTACAAGTTTTTGTAGTGCCAGAAGTAGAAGATGTACTGGGGGTAGCAAGTCAGCTAGGTGCAGATATAGATGGAGAAGCCATAGATGATGGAAGTGGCACTTCTGTAAGTATGAGTGCAGATGGGAATATCATTGCGATAGGCGCGACAGGGAATGATGGTAATGGAGATAATGCAGGTCATGTACGTGTTTATGCTTATGATGGCACATCGTGGGAACAGTTAGGGCAAGATATTGACGGAGAGGCAGCAGGTGATGAGAGTGGTTCTTCCGTGAGCTTAAGTGCAGATGGTAGTGTGTTGGCGATAGGCGCGACAGGGAATGATAGTAATGGAGATAATTCAGGTCATGTACGTGTTTATAGTTATAATGGCACATCATGGATGCAGTTGGGTCAAGATATTGACGGAGAAGCAGCAGGAGATGAGAGCGGGGGAGCAGTGAGTTTAAGTGCTGATGGTAGTCTGTTAGCAATAGGTGCAATAGGAAACGATCATTTGAGAGATGATGGCGGTCATGTACGTGTTTATATTTATAATGGCGCATCATGGAGGCAGTTGGGGCAAGATCTTGATGGTAAGGAAGATGATGAAAATAGCGGTATGTCAGTAAGTCTGAGTGTAGATGGAAGTAAAGTGGCGGTAGGAGGAATGGTGTTTGGAGATTTAGAAATGCATGAGAATCGTAGTGTACGTGTTTATGACTATGATGTTCCTTTTTGGGACCAATCTACTGAGGATATTAGAGAGATAGGGGGCAATAATATAAGAGGTAGACATGTAAGTTTGAGTGCTGATGGCAGTATAATAGCTGTAGGGGCACCAGGGAAATCTGTTGGTTGGGCTTGGTTCACTAATAATTATGTGAAAATTTATAAAAATAATGGATGGGAGTGGGAACAATTAGGATCGAAGATTCAAGGAGAAGCTAATGGTGATTTAAGCGGAGCTTCTATAAGTTTAAGTGCCGATGGTCGTGTGGTGGCTATTGGGGCATCTCGAAATGATGGGAATGGGGTTGATGCTGGGCATGTGCGTATTTATCGATATGACGGTACCTCATGGAGACAGTTGGGGATAGATATTGATGGCGAAAGCGCAGGTGATGAGAGTGGCTATTCAGTAAGTTTGAGTGCCGATGGTACTAAGGTCGCGATAGGTGCTGTGTATAATGATGGTAATGGTTCTAATGCAGGGCATGTAAGAGTATATAGCCTGAAAGATATCACCGCTCCTTCTATTACTTCAGTTGCATTGATGGAAGAAATAGAAGGGCAGGAGATTAGCTCTAATACAACCTATAGCTTTGAAGATAGCCTTTGGATTGCAGTAACCTATGATGAAAAAGTAAGGGTTACAGGAGAACCAAGCATAGCACTAACGTCTCTTTCAAATAAAAAGGCGGTATTTGATACTTTAGTTTCTCCCGATTCAACTACAGCTTATTTTCTTTACGTAATAAGTGCTGATGAAGATGATGTTGGTTTTGATGATGAAGAAGTGAGCTTGACAGTGGAGAATACGATTGACCTTAATGGAGGGACAATAAAAGATGTCGCAGGCAATGATGCCGCTTTAGATATTAGTTTACTGTCGATTCCTTCACAAGTACTTACAAATACGAATGATAACTTACTTTCAACAAAAGGAAGTACTTATCCAAATCCATGTACAGATAGAATACAACTTGATTTGGAAACTGATTTCAAAGAGGTGTTGATAGAGGTGTTCAATAG
>WTJX01000596.1 GCA_011524675.1 Cytophagales bacterium | reverse complement strand
AAAATAAAGCCCTACTTTATCTAATCAAGCTTTTTCTATTTACAAGGTTACCCTAACTTAATCTTTGCTATCTTTTCCTTAAACTTCCAAAAAGTAGTAAAATCAATGATGCTTTCTTCAATCGAAAGACCACAAAACTAAATAGCTCATGAAAATTAAGACCTAGTTCGCCAGCCCCTTATCTAGCTATAATATGGTCGTAAAGCTTTAATAAGTTTTTTTTCTTCGCTTTGCCAGTAGATATCATCAGAGACTTCTTTTGTATAAAAACAAGTGTTTGTCAATTCGCCTAAGATGCCTTGTATATCAAAGTCATTAAAGTCAATATATACGGCAGCATTATATATATCTGTTATTTTTTGCCAATCTTTATTTTTTTGAATAAGCATAGGTTTCTGTAAACTTAGATATTCATATAGCTTTGTAGGTATCCTTCCTAGAGTATCTTTGTCTAAGGCGTAAGGCATTAAAACCAAATCACTTTTAGATACTAATGTTATGATTTCCTCATGAGGGACTATCGTATCAATACCTATAGCATGTATATAAGGTTTTGTTTTTATATATTCCTTTATTTCTTCTTGCTCACTTGCCAAAGGAGCAAAGCCTACAATATACAAACAAGCATTAGGCACATGTTTTCGATAAGCTTCAATAAAAAATAAAGCATTAAAAACACCAAACTTTTTTGATAGAGTTCCCGTAATGATAAGTTTTACTTTTTTGCGACTATGATTGTTATTTGTAGTGTAGCGTAGTGATGGGTTATCAAGATTAGGGTTATACAAGGACTTGTTTTCGATGGTGGTGTATTTATTTTTGATAAAGTTTAAATCTTTCTTGTAAATCTTCTCTGCTAATAAAAAATGAGATATCCATCGAGCGCATGTTTTTTCTTTCAAGCGTACATAATAAGCTAAAAATAAACCTAATGGCTTAGAGTAAGCATTTGAATAGTAACAGTTTTTGAAGTAGTCTTCTTGAATATCGTAAATAAGCTTAGCTCTAAAAAATAATTTATAAACTAAACTAGCAAATAGTAACTCATGCGTACACATGATAATAATATTAGGTTTATTCTTAATAAGCTTAAAAAAATACAATAAAGGGAAAAAAAAACGTTGTAAACTTGTTCGATGAAAAGAGTGGGGCTTACTTTTAATAGAAGGATTATTTGTGTCTTTATCATTTGAGGAAGCTTGACCTATGAGGCACAGAGAAGTTTCAAAGTGAGTCATTATCGTTTTTCCAATTTTATGGTATGACCTTACGTCTGCGATAGGCTTTAAAGTAGAAGCAATAACGGTATAGTGATGTACTTTTTTTATCAAAATCAATTTAGTTGAAAAAAAAACAATGATTATTATATGTTATGAACATCTAATTTATCATATTTATTTTTGATTATAAACAGCATTTTACACAAGATGAAAGAATTAATAGAAAAAGCGTGGGAAGATAGGTCTCTATTAAAGACTGATGATACAAAAAAGGCAGTATTAGAGGTAGTAGAACAATTAGATAAAGGAGAATTAAGAGTAGCTGAACCAACCACAGATGGTTGGCAGGTAAATGATTGGGTAAAGAAAGCTGTTATCATGTATTTCCCTTTGGCTCAGATGGAAACGATAGAGGTAGGACCGTTTGAGTTTCATGATAAGATACCACTCAAAAAAGGTTATGCAGCGCAAGGAGTGAGAGTAGTTCCTCATGCTATTGCTAGGTATGGATCTTTTCTAGAAAAAGGTGTCATTATGATGCCATCTTATGTAAATATTGGTGCTTATGTGTCTTCTGGCACAATGGTTGATACTTGGGCTACTGTAGGCAGCTGTGCTCAGATAGGAAAAGACGTACATCTGAGTGGTGGAGTAGGAATTGGCGGTGTTTTAGAGCCTGTACAAGCCGCTCCAGTTATCATAGAAGATGGTGCTTTTATTGGTTCAAGAAGTATAATCGTAGAAGGAGTGAGGGTAGGCAAAGAAGCCGTAATAGGTGCTAATGTTTGTATAACCGCCAGCACAAAAGTAATAGACGTTACACAAGAAGAACCAAAGATTTATAAAGGTTATGTTCCAGAGAGATCTGTAGTTATTCCTGGTACATACCCAAAAGATTTTAAAGCAGGACAGTATCATGTACCTTGTGCCATGATCATAGGTCAAAGAAAAGAGAGTACAGATAAGAAAACATCTCTCAACGATGCGTTAAGAGATAACGAGGTAGCTGTTTAAAAAGTATAAACAATTAGATAAGTTTTATCGTATAAGAATTAATATAAGTAAATCATAAATTTGACAATACTCTTTGTTAAATTTATGATTCTTTGTAGAAGTAGATTTAAATACACGTAGTTATGATTACCACCCATAAAATAATAAGTTCAATCAAATCGCTATTTATAGTCTCAGCTTTGTTTGTAAGCTTAGATGTTAAGTCGTCTGAGTGTAATTCAATACCATTTTTTAAAAAAGTTGATCATGTAGGTGCTGTAGGAGCCGACGATTGGACTACAGGTTGGACAGAATATAATCCCTCAACAGAAAACTATGAAACACCACAGATAATCATTGATAAGCCTATCTTAACTGATTATACAATGAAGTCTCACAAAACATACCTTTTGAAAGGGAAAGTATATGTAGCTCCTGGAGCGACATTGCATATAGAACCAGGTACAGTAATCAGAGGAGATAAATCTACCAATGCCACACTCATTGTTTCAAGAGGTGCACAGATAAGAGCAATGGGAACAAAGAATGATCCAGTAGTATTTACATCAAATATGCCAGCTGGTAGAAGATCGTCAGGTGACTGGGGAGGTATCATCTTACTAGGTCAAGCTAAGATCAACAGAAAAGCAGGTAAAGCACTGATGGAAGGTGATTTAGACCCTAAGTTAGGAATTTATGGCGGAGAAATAGATGATGATAACTCTGGTGTAATACAATATACAAGAATAGAATTTGCAGGAAGAAAAATAGATCAGTCTAATGAAATTAATGCACTTTCTTTGGCTGCTGTAGGAAATAGAACAACATTAGATCATATACAAGTGTCTTTTACTAAAGATGATTCTTTTGAATTTTATGGTGGTACAGTCAATGCAAGTCATCTTATTTCATTTAAGTGTTTGGATGATGATTTTGACATGAGTTATGGATACAGTGGTAGTTTACAGTTTGGTATAGCGCTAAGACACCCTAGAACAAAAGATTTCTCAGGATCAAATGGTATTGAAATCGACAGCTATGCTTCGGATGATAATCTTGCTTCAATCAATCAAGAAATGCACACCAATTGTACTATCTCAAACTTTACAATTGTAAGTCCTAAATCATCTTTGCAGGGAGTTACACAACTGAGCCAAGGTATTATGGTTGGTAACGACGCTTACCTTAGTGTGTATAATTCAGTAATATTAGGGTTTAATTTTGGTATTTTCATCAAAACTAAGAAATCTGAACAAGGAATATCTTCAGGGAAATCAAACTTTGAAAATAACTTCTTTGTTGGTTCTAAATACCCTATAGGTAACTCTACCAATACAAACAGCGAATTAAATGATTACTTTGTAAACCCTCGTTTATCAAACTTCCACTATGCAGAGTTTTCTGGCCCACTTTTAGAAGATCCATACAACTTACGTTTTCCAAGGTTTCATCCTGCAAAAGGTTCAAAACTTTCAAAAGGAGCAAGCTTTAAGAAAATCAATTATGATCAAATGCCTTTTGAGGCAGATAAGTTATATGTAGGTTCTGCAAAAGAAACTAATTGGTTAACAACATGGACAAACTTTGCTCCAGAGTTTAAAACATATCCTGATGCAAACACTCCTGTTTCTGGTAATCTAAATTCTAAAACAGTTTGGACTTCTGGAAAAACATATTTATTGAAAGGTACAGTAACAGTAAATGACGAATTAATCATCAAAGCAGGTACAGTAATCAAAGGAGATAAAGCATCAAAAGGTACACTTGTTATAGGTACAAAAGGAAAATTGATAGTAGAAGGTACAAAAACCAGTCCTGTTATTTTTACATCTAACCTTGAAGAAGGATCAAGGAATGCAGGTGACTGGGGAGGTATAGTAGTATTGAACAATTCCAAAGTAAACGATAAAGTAGGTTCAACTTTATACAAATCACAATTAGTAAGCTTGCCAAACGGACCAGTCTTTGGTGGTAAAGACGAGTCTAAAAGTTCTGGGAGCATCAAGTATGCTAGAATAGAGTTTGCAGGTGCAAAATTAACTACACATGAAAATAGCGCTTTGACTTTGGCAGGAGTTTCATGTATGGATATTGACTACTTGCAGATAAGTCATTCGGAAGGTAATGGTATATCTTGGATAGGAGGTAAATCAAACTCACAACATATCGTTTGTTTTTCCAACAAATCAAATGATTTTGTACCTACACTAGGGTACTCTGGTACTGTTCGTTACGGTGTAGTCTTAAGAGATGAAGTAAAGGCAACAAAAAACGCAAACGCTATAGAGTCTATGGGAAGCAAAGATGTGAAATTTAACATAGTGAAAACTACAGCCAAATTTAAAAACTTTACCATCATAGGTCCAAAGAAAACAGATTTGACACCAGTAAATGCAAATTATAATGCAGGCATATACATACATTCAAACTCTTCTTTGTCTATAGATAACTCTATTATTATAGGTTATCCTGTAGGATTCGCGTTTTCTAGTGTGAAAACAGACTTTGCACTAGCGTCTGGTGAGATGACATTTCAAAATAACATCATTGCTGGAATGAAAAATCCATACGCCAAGTATCCTAATAGTAGAATAAGAGATTATGATGTTTGGTTGTCTGACAATGGTAATGTAGTTGAAGAAGAAAGTGCTTCTGTAAAGTTAAATAAGCCGTATGACAAGCGTAATCCAGACTTAACGCCTGTATCTGGTTCGCCAGCAATAGAAATATTGAGGTAGTATATGTCCAAAACATTAATTAATGCAAAGCCCTATAGAGATGATTACTTTATAGGGCTTTTTTTTTTTGAGAATCACTCAATACCTTTGGTTTCCCTTAGAACGAGTCCATGGTCAATGGTCTATAGTCCATGATTTAGTATTGAGTCATTAGTATTTGGAAAAACGTTTCTAAATCTAAAATCACTAAAAAATTCTACATAAATAACATATACCCCATAATAAAATTAATCATTACCCTTTAACAACTAATAACATCTCCCCTTAATTCATTTATTTTTTATTGGTTTATTTTT
>WTJX01000548.1 GCA_011524675.1 Cytophagales bacterium | reverse complement strand
GAATAGGTCTTGCATCTTGTGGAGCAAAGTCCGCTATTTTTCCTGCTCTATGTACCAAATAGTTGGTAAGCGGTCGTATGCTAAAATTGAAATATTGCTTGAAATAGTCGTTAGCTATGGTTTCAAAATCCGTGAATGTACTTTCTATGATGCCATAGCTGATTCTAGGTTCTGTAGCGATTGCTTGTAGTCCTATCGCTCCTCCTAAAGATCGTCCCCATAGTCCTACTTTTCCTACTATTAACCCCTGTGATTCCAAAGTGTCTATGAGTATAGAGATGTCTTTTTTTTCTTTAACTCCATAGGTGCAAAATTCCCCTTCGCTTTGACCGTGTGCTCTTAAATCCAATGCTACAGAACTGTAACCCCTTTGCGCTAGTCTTTCTGCCAAATTAATGTAACACTCTTTTCTAGAGCGTATGCCGTGTAGTAGTATGATGACACCCTTAGTGGTGTCTTGTTGGGAATATGTGAGATAAGCTGACAAGGATAGGTTGTCATTGCTTTGTATGCTAAGACTTTTTCCATGCTGTGTGTTCGTGCTAAAGCTTGGAGTACGAAGTTGTGTAGGTTTTCCTCTAAGAAACTGCACGACAGGGTTATTGATTTCTACAATGACTCTAGGTACATAAAAATGTAAAAACAATAGCCCCGCTAGAACAGTAATAATCAATATTCTTTTGAGTCTTTTTTTTGATCGTGTGCGTCTCTGTTTAGCCATTTTCTTTTAATGGTATTATTTTTTGATTAGACATATAGAAGGCTTTGCATAACTAAGGTTCTGTGCTTAGTCAAGGCTTTCAATATTTTAAAACCGCAGTTTACTGATTGTAAATGAGGATTTTAAAATGTTGTATAACGCAGAATAAGCGCAAAAGATGGTTTTGCAAAGCTTTCATAGAATGAAAACTAGGGTAGGATATGTTTGATAGTCGCGTTTTATACAAAAAAAGCCTTGCTTAGTTTAGTAAGCAAGGCTTTTTTACGATAAGGTAAATCTCATATGAAGAAGCTTATTCTCCTGCTTCTTTGGCTTTAGCTTCTTCCAAAGATTTTGTGATCCAGTTCATCAATAATTCTTTTTCTTCTGCTGTAAACTGCGGTTTACTGCTTGGAGGCATCTCATTACTGTTGATTAGTTTAGATGCATATTTCCACTCAAAAGCATGGTCTTTATTAGAAAAATCATAACCAAGTGTATCTAATCTTACACCTGCTTTTTGCTTTTCTTCACCATGACAGTAGTAACAGTAAGTATCCATGAGCGGCTTTATTTTTTCATTATAAAATGCCTCTGGACTTTCTTCTCCTTTCTTTTTCTTTTTTGATTTCTTATCCTTTCCTTGTCCCTCTGCAAAAGCAGAAAATGATAACATTACTATTAAAGAAAGGCTGAATAGTGATTTTATGTTAGTTTTCATGTGTTCAAACGTGTTTAAGTGTTCTTGTATTCGAGTGTTTAAGTTGATAACTATATAGTATTTAGTTATTAGAGTCTTTTTGAATCATAAGTATTTTTGGACGACTACTTATGAATTTCTGTTGCTATCAACGGTGTATTTGACCTTTGATGTTCCACATACTCGTTTCATATGATTAGCATGAAACAAGTATGTGAAAATGCTATTGCAAAAATAATGTTCTAATTGACAAAAACAACCAAATATAAAGCTTTATGTTACTTAGCTTTTGCCCAAGTTGAGCTTTATCCAGTCTATGATTTCTTTTTTCTCCTCTGCTGTGAAAGTTGCTTTCCCTTCTGGTGGCATTTCGCCTATTTCTATTTGTTCTAACACTCCTTGCCATGATTCTTTGTGTGAGGCAATGGAGAAGTTTGTGTGAACCGTATCTAACCTAATGTGTGCTCTTTGCTTGTCAACACCATGACAGCTGTAGCAATAGCTCTCCATTATTGGCTTTATCTTTTTGATATAGGTTTCCAAGTTTTGTTTTTTGGCAGCTAAGGCTGCTGCTTTCTTCTTTTTCTCTTCTTCTACCTTTGGATCTACCGTAGGCGTAGCTACAGCTTTTGGCTCATCTGCCTTTACATCTGTAGTAGCAACATCTTTTACTGTTGCTTTTGGATCTACTTTAGTAGTAGTTGTTTGATCCTTAACGGTAGCCACTGCTTTTTGGGTATCTACCTTTTTTGGTTCATCTTTTTTAGGTTCTTCCTTAGGTACATCTTGTGTAGTACTTTCTGCGGTTGCATCTGCAGAAGTCTCTTCAACAGTTGTTTGTTCCACAGATGTGTCTTCTGTGTCCTCAGCTTTTTGTAAGGCTTCTAGTTCTTCGAGTAGTGCCGCTTCTTGTGGGTCAATTTCAGGTTTTTCGATGTTGAAAGTTGCTTTCATACCTTCTGGCATATACTCAGTGAGGTAGGTAGTACCATGTGTGAGCGATCCTCCTTCGTGTCCTGCTAGTGATAGTATGATGACACAGCCAAACAAGCCTACTCTATAAATCCAAAAAATGACGCTTTTTCTTTCTTTTTTGTTGAGGACTACTCTTACTACTAGTAAAGCAACGCTTATGAATGCTGTAGCAAAACCTAGGTTTTTATGTTCGTTCAGAAGCTCTTCTCTATAGCCTCCTGTTGAGCCTATGAGTAAACCAGCAAATATGGCAGGGATAATACTAATGATACTAAACCATAACAGAATATGACTTGCTTGCGCTAACTTTATTTTTGGAGAGAGCATGTCTATTACTTCTAAAACAAGCACTCCTACTAAAGCCCCTATCGGGATATGTAAAACAAGTGGGTGAAACCTTCCTATAAAGTAACGCATGTTTTCACTGATTCCTATGGTTTGAAAATCAATAAAAAATAACGTTAATAATAAGGCTGTAACGATACTAGCTCCGATAATGTTTGACTTCATATATACTAAGAATTTTTAAATTTTTGTTTTTTCAAAATTAGGAGATTACAATTATAAAATTGGTTTATATTTCATCAAAAAGGTAAAAATTTTTATCATCATTAAGTCGATGGGGGGTAGATTGCACTTGATGCAACAGTCTTTTTTGCCTTTTTGTTAAATACAGTTCATTGAAAGTCTTATTATTTTTTAAACAATAAGATCGTTACTCCTTACTTAGATTCAAATATAATTGAATTAGTGTATTGTTGAGGGGGCTATGGGTGCTTTTTTTTCGGGGGCTGTAGTTTTTGGGTAAGTATTCGTTAGTATCTATTCGGTAAACCACGTATTATGTTTTAGCTTTTCTTGATTTTACTAAATATTTTCTGAGGTAAAAGCTTTTAGCCTTTAGCGGTTAGCTCTTATTTTATTATAAAATGCAGAGCATATAATGCTCTTTAAAATAGTCAACAATTTATCAACTATTGAACATAGACATATTATTAAAAAGCTAACTGCTAATACCTAATAGCCAAAAGCTCATAAGAATAAAGACGTAGATTTACAGAATGTTACCTATGACGTGTTTTTGTAGCTCTCTTACAATCAGTGTATTTTACTGAATTCGGAAAGCACCAAAAAACAAATGACAAATGACAAACTTTTGATTTTTGGTATTTGCAATTTGTTTTTTCGTTATAAAACACTGCTCTCGTTTTATTATTTCAAAAACCTAAATGGCGATGCCGCTAGTTTAGCTTCATTCTTTAGGTTGGCTCCTTTGGGATTGTCTGCCCATGCATAATATACAGCTTTTATTTTTTTTGCTTTAGTACTACTGATTTCAAGGGTGTTGGGAGAGGTGATCGTTGCATTAGCCTCATATACTTGATCATTGTCATCTATCACAGCAAAGCCTTTTGGAGCGTTATGCTCAAATGAGAGCGGAGCACCGCCATTCTCAAAGGTTACAATAGCTTTGTTTCCTTTAAAACTACACTTCTCTGCTAATGGTCCTGTCCAAACGATATTTTGCTTATAGTCTTTTTTCAATGCGATGCGTGCCAACAGTTCGCCTACTTCTTGTTTCTTTTTGGGATGTATGTCTTTGGCTTCGCCATATTCTAGGGCTACTGCTATAGCGGTGTTTGGGACGTCAAATGTGCTTTTGAGCATAGACTCACGTATATAAGGCCATGCTTGCTCTTTTTCTATAGGTTTTGTCCATGCCTTTCTGTATATTGGTAATTGTACCGTATAAAATGGAAAGTTCCCAATGTTCCATTCTCTGCGCCAAGACTTAATCATGGTAGTGAGCATGGCTTGGTAATCTTTCGCGTTTCCGTCTCCTTCAATGGCATTGGCATTGGCTTCTCCTTGGTACCAAATGACTCCTTTCATTGCCAAGCCATGAAAAGGGTGTATCATAGCACTGTAGATACCACTAGGGTGTTTTCCCTCCATGAGTGGAGAAACCTTCATTCTGGGCATGCGTGGTGCTTTTCCTTTTTTTCCACCTTTGATCCATGCTTGTTTTCGTTTTTGCCATGCTTTTTTCGCTTTGTCGTTTTCTTCTTTGGCTTTTGCCTCTGAAAAGGAGTGAGTTGCTTTTAAAGCATCTTCTCTCATTGTCTGTAAGTAGGCTTTGTTTTTTTGATCTTCCCAAGGGGTAAAACATTCGATCTTTCTTCCTCCCCATGCAGATACGATTAGCCCGATAGGGATTTGAAGCTTTTCTTCTAGCATTTTACCAAAAAAGAAGCCCGTAGCAGAAAAGCTTTTTACCTCTGCTTCTTGCGAAAGTGTCCACTGTCCTTCCACATCAGATTTGTCTTCAAAACTGGATATCAAAGGGGTGCTGAACAACCTAAGCTTTGTTTTGGCTGCTTCTTCTTTTACCCTATCAGCACTGTAGTATCTGCCTACGACTGTTTGCATATTGGATTGACCAGAGCAAAACCACACATCACCACTCATTACATTTTTGAGTTGGATGTTAGCATCACTTCCCTTGATGTCTATGGTAAATGGTCCACCTGCTTTTGGTGTTTTTAGATACACCTTCCATTCTCCTGCTGCATTAGCTGTAGTTTCTCCTTTTGCTCCCCATGATGCACTGAGGGAAATTTTTTCATTGGGATTTGCTTTCCCCCAAATAGGAGCTTTGGTCTCTCGTTGTATCACCATATTGCTCGAAAAGAATGACGCACAACTCAATTCTGCATGTGCAGAATGTAATACTATGCTCAAAAAGATAAATAATATGCTTTTGTACATGGGGCTTATGATTTGATTTGAAATAATGAAATTGATTATAATAAAGTAAAATTAAGTGTATCTGTTCGGGTAGTAAATATCGTGTTATGGAAGGCTTTGCAAAAACATC
>WTJX01000461.1 GCA_011524675.1 Cytophagales bacterium | reverse complement strand
AGATGAATTAAAATAGCCGTTTTTTATCATAAGTATTTTTGGATGACTACTTATAAATCTAATGCTTTATTTTATAGTAAAATCACCTTTATTAATAATTTATTTACAAAGCTAGTATAAGTTATGAAAAAAGCGTCAAATTTATCTATTAAGTAGGCGGGAAAAAATAATTGTTTTTTATTACAAAGATTTTTGAACGACTACTTTAGCTAAAGTACTGTTTACATTAAGCACCAGAACAATCGCAGTTTTTCTTTCTTTTTATTTTGTTTTGCTTCTTTAATCGTTTTTCTACCGAAGTCTTCTTCATTGAAGAAGAACAGGAGGTCATCAATACTCCTATTAACATTACGCTTATTAAGCTTAGATAATATCTTTTGTTTTTCTTATAATCCATTCTATTGCAACTAATAGTAATATAACGAAAAACACTACCTTATATTTGATAATGCTAACAATATCTTCTCGTGTTTTAATTTTAGCTTTAGCTTTAGAGGCATGATACTCAAAACTGTTTAGTTTGTTTATGTCATAAGCGTTTGCACGGGTTCTCTCAGAGAGTTCCCTGAGCAAATCGTGATTAGCTCTGTGATGATACAACTCTAGGTTTATTTTTTCTATTATGAAAAATCCTTTATCGATAAGTGTTGTATCATTGAGCTGTGTCTTTGCTTCATAGGTGTATTTGCCTGCGCTTAAAGAAGTAAATGTTATAGCTTCTAAGCCATGTTGTACGTCTTTTTTCTGAATAAGTTTCCCGTTTTTCTTTAACGCTATGTTTAAGGTAGCATCTGTTATGGGTTCATAGAGTGCATTGTATAGTGAAACATCGAAGTTTATAGTTTCATTTTCTGAGTAAATTTTCTTTTGTGGCTTACATTGAAAACGTTTTTTATTTTGTGAGGTACATAGTAGTTGTGAGGTTTTGAGCAAAAGTTCGTCAAACAAAAATATTTCTTTGCTATGGTCATAACTTATGGCTCTCCAACTCCAAAATCCTTCGCCTACCAACACCGCTGAAGGACTTGTCCTTGATAGGTTTACTGCCAAAAGTGGTTTTTCTGTTAGTATAGATCCAATTTTTTGTTGTAACACTACATGGCTAGATGCTTTTAGTTGATAGTCTGCGAATGGCACAATGATAGGCGGGAGCGTTTGAAAAAAATCTTTATGTGCCAAACCATACATGCCAAACGAGGTATTGTAAACTGGCGTAACTTTATCTTTTTGATTGAGTTTAGGGAGTACTTTCATGCAATTGTTGTAAGTATTGAGCTTGTTTATATCTGTTTGAGTACTCAATACAAACATGTGAGCTTTAGAATTTTTTATTAGTTGTTCAAATACATTATTGCCAATATTTTGTTTATTGGGCAACCCATAAAATATTACCAAAGCATAGCTTTTGTTTTCTACTATATCGTCATTGCTTGAAATAAATACATCTATTTCATTCCTTTCATCGTTTTCTAATGCTGTCTTAATGGCTCTGATGTCTGGGTGTGGAGCGCTAGCTGCGATCAGGATAGCTTGTTTTTTTTCTATTACTTGAAAGATGATTTTCTTTTGGTTGTTATCTGTGGTGTATTCACCCTTTTTCGCTTTTATGTCGAGGATGTATTCGTAGATACCTTCTTTGGCAGGACTTTGTAAGTAAATTCTTTTTTTGATAAAGGTACTACCTACGGTAGTTTCTATCCTTGTGGTATGCTTTTTCTCATCGTTAGCCAATACTTCTAAGAGTATTGGCTCGCCAGAGAAGCCTTCATAATTTATCAGTACGTCTATGGGGATTTCAGTCTTGGGTGATACCTTTTGATTGAAGTTTACTTTCTGCAAAATAATGTCTTTGCTCGTAGAGGTGTCTCCAAGTGCTACGGTATGAATGGGGTAATGGTAGTTTTTGTACAATGGATTTGTTCCTTTGTTTTGCAAACCATCAGAAAATAGGATAACCGAATGTAGGTTTTCTTCTTCAAATTCTCTTTGGATGGCGGTCAAGGGATGGCTTAGGTCTGTCATAGGAAGATCAAAGCGCAGAGAATCTAATAAGTCTATTTTTTTATTGTCTATTGTTCTTAATAGGACTTCATTTTCTTCTTGCTCAAGTTTTGTTTTGAGTTGTTGTATTTTTGTGAAAAGTGCTGTTTTATCAATGGATTTATTAATGGAGGCGGAATTATCCAGTACAAAAATTACTTTAGGTGAGACGGTAGTTCTCTCTAAGTAGTTTATCAGTGGGTTGAGTAGCAAGACGCTGAGCAAAAAGAGCAGAAGAAAGCGTAAACTGAATAATATATATGTTAAGGGTTTGCTTCTAAGCTTACTCTTTTTGTACAAAAAGTAACTTAAACCGATGCTAAAAAGTAAGCATGGTATGACCCAAAAGGGTGAGGAGTATAGGCTAAATGAATTCACAATAGAAAGCTACAAAATATGTTGCAAATCTTTTAATAAAAATGAAATTAATAAGAGATTAGAGATTAAAGGAAGAAAGATTAAAGAAGGGGTTAGTAGTTATGGACGATGAGTTTTTCAGTGGTTAGTGATTAGCGATTAGTGTTTAATAAGTTTTTTACTAATGTCTTAGTGTTTTATACTGGATACCAGATACTTAAAGGCACACTAGATCTTATTCCACGAAAGTGGGGTGAAAGATTTAAGAAGTGGTTTTATTTTGGATAGGTAATTTGGTAGTACAAAAAAAGGCTTTGCATTACTATGGTATTGCAAAGCCTTTTGCAAAAATAGAATTAGGTGTGCATGCCACCATCTACTAGCAACACCTGTCCAGTAACATAAGAAGACATATCTGAACCAAAGAATACAGCTGCGTTAGCTACATCTTCTACTTGTCCTACTCTTTTGAGAGGAATGCCATCTTCCCATTCTTTGATCATTTTTTCATCTAATTTTTCGGTCATCTCAGTAGCGATAAAGCCAGGGGCTATTGCATTTGAACGTACACCCCTAGACCCAAGTTCCAAGGCTACAGATTTTGTAAAACCTATCATTCCTGCTTTTGATGCAGCATAGTTTGCTTGTCCTGCATTACCTCTTACCCCTACAATAGAGCTTATATTTATAATAGAACCGGCACGTTGTTTCATCAAGGGTCTAAGTGCAGACTTGGTTAAGTTGAAAGACGATTTTAGGTTTACTTCTATCACTTGATCCCACTGCTCTTCAGACATTCTCATAAGTAGGCCATCTTTTGTAATGCCTGCATTATTTATCAAGATGTCAAATGAACCAAATTCTTCCATGACATCTTTTACCAATTGCTCAGCAGCTTCATATTGTGAAGCATCAGATTTGTATGCTTTAGCTTTTATGCCAAATGAAGCAAGCTCTCCTTCTAATGCTAATGCTTTTTCTTCACTAGACAGATAGGTGAAGGCTACATTCGCTCCTTCTTGTGCATATTTTGTGGCAATAGCACGACCTATTCCTTTTGATCCGCCTGTTATGATGGCGGTTTTTCCTTCTAATAATCCCATGTTTTTACGTTTTTCTTTTACGTAATAGAAGGCATTGCAAAACCGTAGTTATCCAATGTCTCCTTAATATTAAAGTTTAATAAGAGTACAAATAAAACAAGCTTTGTCGAGAGCGCAAAGAAAGCGTATAAAGAAAAAGGATATTTTCACTTTGACTCTCTATCGCTAGAGAAGGCTTTGCATAACTAAGATTTTGTGCTTAGTCAAGGCTTTCAAAATTTTAAAACCACAGTTGACTAATTGTAAATGAGGATTTTAAAATGTTGTATAAGGCTGAATAAGTGCAAAAGATGGTTTTGTAAAGCCTTCTTAGAATTATTGCGCTATTTGCAGATAGTTTATTATTGTAGTTATATTTGTAAGGCTTTCTTGAAGCCGCTTTAGTTTTACTTTACGATGTTAAGTAGTCGTCAAAAAATACGTATGATAAAAAACGGCTGTTTTTGTCTGCTAATTTAGGGCGTTTCCTTTCGGGTTTAGCTTCTCACAGCTAAGCGTGAAGATTAGCACTTTGTAAAGTAGAACGAAAATCAAATGTAACTATGAAAAAATATCTTATGAAAACAATAAAGGAAGTCTTAGTACTGTTTTTTATCTTCAATATGACAAGCATTCTTTCTGCCCAAGTTGCTATAAAAACTGTTGATGAGATAGATGAATTTATATCTGCCAGTGAAGTCAGTAAACTCCACGTATATGAGAGAGAAAACGACTATGGTGAGATGATATCCCTAGAATTCCTACAAGGGAAAAATGATCATGATTTTACATTGATAAAAAATCAATCATTAAAAAAAGCAGATGAATTTACCTTTTTTTATTATTACAAAAATAAAGTAATAAAGATAGTAGAATCAAAGACGAAAATAGGAAAGTTTGAATACTACTATCATCAAGGTCAAACGATAGGTATAAAACCTTTGGCGCAAGCAGGCGATGAGCGTTTCAAGAAATATGCCTTAAAAAATAAATTGGAGGCTGGATATATATCAGAAGAAGTCCTTGGCAAATATGATTTGAGAAAAAGGTTTCAAAACATGTGGTACAAAAATGTAGATGAAGGTGTTTCTAGAGCAAAAATTGAAGGTAAACTTATTATGGCTGTGTTTAACTATGAATATGATGGCGTTCAAAATTTGTTTTTTGAGACAGAAGAGTTCATGGACTATGTAGAGACGCAAGACAAGATATTGTTTTTAAAAGTGCCCAAGTCAGAACGTGTTATTTCTGATGCTTTTGGAATAAAACCCAAAACAGCATATACAAAATTGCTTAACCCTATGATTGAACTTATTGGTAAGGAACTTTTTGTTAAGGTATATTACGAACCAACGGTCATAGATCATAATTTAGCAAAAATCACTACTGAAGAGATTAAAAAAATCAAAGAAATTGTTGATGGTTATTTCCCTATGTCTATGCAACCTTTTGCGGCAATTCGTAAAGGTGAGTTAGACTTTTTGATTCGTGAACTAGACATAAAGAAATACGACATCAACAAAATGGTACAAAACAAAACACTGGCGATGGTGGCTGCGGAGTTAGGAAATAAGAGGGCGATAGATATACTGCATGAGCGAAATGCTGACTTCAGTATCAAGAATAAAAAAGGACTTACTGCAAAAGATTATGCTATAAAAAAGGGGTTTGGGAAAATAGCAAAATATATAGACACTTTAAAATAAGCGAAATTATAAACAGTGATTCCGGGTTTAAAAATAAAAAGTCAAAAAACAATAAGTTTTGAGGGAAGTCT
>WTJX01000680.1 GCA_011524675.1 Cytophagales bacterium | reverse complement strand
ATACTAAGGTATGTTTCTTTTACACTCAGTCCTGCTATATCTTTTTTGCCCTTTAGGGGGCAAAAAAGGATGCCGCTTCTATCCCTAACGCATAAAAAACGGGCTTTAGTTTTAACTTCGTAAAGTAGAAGTAATAAACTTTGTACTTTGTACTAACGACTTAGTACTCAAACAAGCTAGATTTTATTCCACGAAAGAGGAAAAGATTAGAGATTAAAGATGAAGGATTAAAGAAGGAGTTGGTACGACTTGATTGTTTATGCCTTTATTGTAAGAAATAAAAAATGAAGGGGGCTTTGATTTACAATTGGACGATTTACTATTTTGCATTTTAAGAAAATAGGACGTATAGACGTATTGACATAGAGACGTAAAGACATGAAGTGCATGTTTACGTTTTTCATCTGTTAACTTAGAGTATAAGACAAAAAACATAAACATGGTCTTAGCATCTAAAAGAAAGGTATAAGCTAACTCACTCCTAGTTTTGAGGGCTATATTCTAGCCAATTGATTGTCATTAGGTTACCTTTTTTTGCTCTTTTTCCTAAACTTTTTTGTTGAGAAGCTATATTATCCAAGTTACAACTCAAATAAAGTGTATGCTTCCCTTTTACATTAGGCAAGGTAGTTTCCATGCTCATATATTGACCATTTGCCTTTAGAGGAATAGATGCGATTGCTTTGCTTGATTTACTGTCAAGTCTTACTTCTAGTGTACCACCTTTCGCCTTCCTGCTAGGGATAGCTCTTATAAAAAATGGAATCGCTTTGTTTTGAGTATTACTACCAAAATCTATGTTTTTACATACCACATAGCTTTTTTCGTCTATCATCGCTAAGCTCTCACCTGCATCAATATCTAAATTTATTTCTCTGACAGTATTGTATGAATCACTAAAGTTTTCGGCTTCAAGGTGAACTGTTCCTTTACCATATTCGCTTTTATTTGTCTTTTCTAAGCTAAACTTGACCGTTTTGATGGTACCGTCTTCATTAAAATATAAAGGATCAAAGCAAGCTGATCTTCTATTGTATGAACCTTCATTGACCATTTTCCCTCTATGATAAAAATAATACCATTGATTCTTAAATTCTATGGCAGACATATGTGAAGGAGCATCACCTTGTCCTAAGGTCATAAAGCCTTTTAGCGAAGCATAACCTTCTTTGTTTGTATGTACTTTTTTCTTAGGTTGCACAGGGTAGTCGGGCGATGGTATAGGTGTATCTGCCATCCAATAGGCCGTTTTATTTCCAGCCCTAGCCATCCAATAATAAACACCATTACGCTTGAATATGGTTACTGCTTCGGAAATTTTATCTGTTGTAGGTGCTATCTGAAACCAAGGACCGTCCAGTTCTATCATGTTATCTTTGAGCTTAGCTCCCCACATTTGTTTTCCCTTATCTCCCATTTCCACTTTGTTATCACTACCATAGATATAAGCTTGACCATCATCGTCAATGAATACTGTAGGGTCAAAGATGGTCGTTATCTTATCTTTTACGGCTTCTTCCCACGGCCCTGTAGGAGATTTACTTTTTGATACTCCTATATATGTTTTGTCATAGGGAAAATAGAGATAATACCATCCATTTTTGTAGGCTACGTCTGGTGCATTCATTTGACCTTGTGCCCATGAGTATTCTCTAGGCTTTATCACTACTCCATGATTCTTCCAAGTTTTAAGATCGGATGATTCTAATACTAAATAATCCTGCATACTACTATAGTCCTTTGCATCTGGCTGGTCATGCGAACAATACACATACACCTTCCCATTAAAGACTTCTGCGGCAGGGTCTGCTGCATACAAAAAATTAGGATCGTCGAGTTTCAAAATAGGGTTTATACTTTGAGCTAAACTTATATTAAAAGAAAAAAAACTGAAGAATGAGGCTAATAAAAAAAATTTGATTTGATTCATACGATATACTAATTTAAAAAATGTTGAATGTTGGTATAACACTTTTATTAATTGTTATATTTACAATATTATATATTTTTTTGAATAAAAAAAGTACTGATCTACCTTTTTTGTATTTGTTGAGTAAACAAGGGTATTCATGCAGTACCTCGGGGAAGTATATGGCTTCTATACCTAAGACATAAAAAACGACCTTTAGTATCAACTTCGTAAAGTAGAAATAATCAAAAACTTATGGACTATTGACAATAGACAATGGACTTGTTACTAACAACTATACATATCCTAATGTCTTTAGCATACTATCCTCTTTCTGCTCTTCAGCAAACAAGCTATAAGACAGTTTTCCTTCATCATCTTGATCTATCAAAATATGCTTAGGTGAAGGAATGAGACAATGTTGGATACCTCCCACACCACCTAGGGCATCTTGGTAAGCACCTGTATTGAAAAAACCTAGGTACAAAGGCTCTCCTTTTTCTATTTTTGGTAAAAATATTTTTGCGCTATGGGTATCAGAATTGTAATAGTCTTGACTATCACATGTCAAGCCTCCTAAGTTGACCTTATGATATGGCTTGTCCCACTGATTGATAGGCAATAAGATAAAACGTTGATTGATGCCCCATGTATCGGGCAGATGGGTAATGAAAGAACCATCTATCATATACCACAACTCCTTATCGTTTTGCAGTTTTTGGTCTAAGATAGAATAAATGGTTGCGGTGCTCTCCCCTACCGTGAACGCCCCAAACTCTGTAAAAATATTAGGGACAGGTACTCCTTCCTCATCACATATCTGTTTGATATTGCGCACTATCTCACCAATCATGTATTCATAATCATATTCAAACGAGAGGGACGTTTTGATTGGTAGTCCCCCGCCTATGTCTATGCTATCTAGCGTATCACATACCTTCCTCAACTCACAGTATTTATAGACAAACTTGTTTAGCTCATTCCAATAATAGGCTGTATCACGTATTCCGGTGTTGATAAAGAAGTGTAATATTTTCAAGCGTATAGTAGGGTTAGCAGCCAATTTTTCTTGATAAAAGGGTACTACGTCTTTGTAGCGAATACCCAAACGAGAAGTATAAAAGTCAAAATTGGGTTCTTCTTCGGTAGCTACTCTTATGCCGAGTAAAAAATCTCGTTCTATATGACTAGTATAAAAGTCCACTTCCCTCATATTGTCCAAAATGGGAATACAATGATGAAAGCCTTGATTGATGGCAGCAGCAATATACTCTAGATATAAGGGTCGTTTAAAGCCATTGCATAGCACATAAACATCCTTATCTATCTTGTTTTCTTGATACAATCGCTTTACTATAGCCATATCGAAGGCAGAAGATGTTTCTATATGCGAACCATGTGCCAACACTTCATCGAGTACAAAACGATAATGAGATGATTTGGTGCAATAACTATAAATATGCTTTCCTTGATAGTTATGTGTAGCTATCGCCTTCTGAAAGAGACGATTTGCCGTTTCTATTTTATGACCTATATTGGGAATAAAGGTAAACTTAAGCGGAGTTTCAAAACGCGCTATGAGATCCATAAGAGGGATGCCATGAAACCAAAGCTGTTGGTCTTTTACATCAAAATCAGCATTTGGAACGTTAAACGTTTGCTGAATCAAGTCACTATAATTTTCCATTAACAAGCATTAAAAACATAAAAGTACGCTTCAAGAAAGTAACACGCTTTCACTTATCCACTCTTTAATACAAAGCTTGAAGGCGTTAGAAAATGTAAACCCGAATACAAAAAATAATTAGGATGAAAACTGCAATTATCCACCAAAATAATGATCTTTGCAAGCTAAATTTTTAAAATTAGATAAATAATCATTTGGGCGTTCCCTGTAAGTTAGTTTTCTAAGATGCTAGTAAGCATCTAATCCTGAGCTAATACAGCACTGTCCCTTACCAAAAGTATAATGGAACAAAAAATCATACAAACACTAAAGCAAGGACTCTCCGCCCTATTTTCCATTGAAGCAGAGACAGACAAAATCATCCTACAAGCTACCAAAAAAGAGTTTGCGGGTACATATACTTTTGTAACCTTTCCTTTCGTCAAGCAGATCAAACAAGCACCGCCCAAAATAGCACAACAGCTAGGCGAGTATCTGAGCACTTCTCTCGATGAAGTTGCAAACTTCAATGTGGTTCAAGGCTTCTTAAATATAGAACTTTCTACTACCTATTGGCTATCGGTATTTGAACAAGAGCTTAATAAAAATAGCCCTCTTCATACTCAAAAGGAGCTCAAAGTAATGGTAGAGTTTTCCTCGCCAAATACCAACAAACCCCTTCACCTAGGGCATTTGCGAAACAACTTCTTAGGGGCTTCCCTCTCAAATATACTATCTGCCTACGGCTATCAAGTAACCAAAGCCAACTTGGTCAATGATCGAGGCATACACATCTGTAAATCTATGATCGCTTACCAAGAATTTGGAAAGCAAGAGACTCCTGAGTCTAGCCAAACCAAAGGAGATCACTTTGTAGGAAAGTATTATGTAAAGTTTGACCAAGAATATAAAGAAGAGATCAAACAGCTTGTTGCTGAAGGTATGCCAGAAGAAGAAGCAAAAAAGAAAGCTCCTCTCCTACTCAAAGCACAAGAGATGCTCAAACAATGGGAAGCTGGGGATGAAGAGGTAGTGGCTTTATGGAAACAAATGAACAACTGGGTGTATGAGGGCTTCAACCAAACCTATGAGCGCACGGGAATAAGCTTCGATCAATACTACTACGAGTCTAATACTTACTTACTTGGTAAAGACCTCGTAAATGAAGGGCTTGAAAAAAAAGTATTCTACAAGAAAGAAGACCAGTCCGTTTGGTGTGATCTTAAAGACAAAAAGTTAGATGATAAGTTAGTCCTCCGTGGAGATGGTACATCTGTATATATCACCCAAGACATGGGGACAGCGGATCTCAAATACGAAAATTACCACATAGATAAATCTATCTATGTAGTAGGAGACGAACAGGACTATCACTTCAAAGTATTGCAAGAGATTCTCAAAAAGTTAGAAAAACCTTATGCCGATGGGATTTATCATATGTCGTATGGGATGGTCGATCTGCCATCTGGTAAAATGAAATCTCGTGAAGGTACGGTAGTTGATGCTGATGACCTACTACAACAAATGGTAGATACTGCCAAAGCACGTACAGAAGAACTTGGAAAGATAGATGAGCTTAGCAGTGAAGAAGCTGAAAAGCTTTATTTAGTCTTGGCTTTAGGTGCATTGAAATATTTTCTACTCAAAGTAGAGCCTAAAAAACGTATGCTCTTCAACCCTAAAGAGTCTATAGACTTTCA
>WTJX01000361.1:554-5291 GCA_011524675.1 Cytophagales bacterium | reverse complement strand
TAGTTTGTAGCATATACCCAAAAACCGCGCTTATCGCATGAGTTTCGCGGTGGCTTGCGTGAGTGCAAGGCGTTTGTACATGGCGTTTTAGTGTCTTCGTAGCTTTTGGGGCGGTTCGTCCGCCCCGTCTTTTCTTTTTATTCTTAGATAAGAAAGAGGGGGTTACTTACCTCTAAACTACCCTACTGGTTGACAACAATTTTAATAAAAAATTGTGCTTTGTAGTTATGCTGATTATCTTTAGATTTCAGTATCTGTATTAGCAAGCAGACACAACCATTACTATGTATATGCGCTCTACCCTACTCTGTATATTCCTTTTCCTCTCGCTAGGCATTATCCGTATGAAGGCGTCGCACCTAAGGGCCGCAGACATCGTCTTAGAAAGAGTTTCTGGTACTACCTATAATATCATAATCACCCTTTTTTCTGATGGCGCATCATCTGTAGAAGTAAGTAAAGAATTCCTTTATGAAGAAATGAGTATCAATGGCGCATCTTTTGAAGACTTGGGCATAGAAAACACTCCAACAATAACCGACATAACGATTGAAGGCAATGCAGAAGATGTGATAGGTACTCGTTTTACTTATCAATACACCTTTCAAGTAGGGTTAGAATACATCATCAGTTATCAAGGTTTTGCTAGAAATGGTGATATAGAAAACATCAATGAAGGTGCTTCTGCTAGTAGCTATTTATATGTAGATACCAAGATTGATGTCCCTGCCAATAATCCAGGTAATACCCCTAGGTTCATCAACGACCCTTTATTTTTTGCTCAGACAGGACAGATATTCACTTACAACCCTGGTGCTTATGATCCCGATGGCGACAGTTTGGCTTTTGACCTAGTAACACCTAGAGGCTTGAATGGTGAAGAGATTAGTGGTTATGAGTTTTTAGATGGCTTGACCATAGATGAGATCACAGGTACTATCGTCTGGGATTTACCTTTGGAGGTAGGAGAGTATAACATTGCCTATAGAGCGAAAGAATATAGAAATGGTATCTTAAACGGTTATGTAACGCGCGATGTACAACTCATAGTCTCAGACGGTAACAACGAACCCCCTCTGTTGGTAGTACCTAATGATACCTGCGTGGTAGCAGGAGAAACCTTAAGTGCTTTCATCTATGCACGAGATACTGTATTGAATGCCAATCAAAGCCTTACCATTTCCACGAATGGCACAGATGCTGCTCTCAATGCATCTATAACCTTAGAAGCAGGCTCTAGGGTGGACTCGGTAAGTTATCTTTTTGAGTGGACACCCACTTGTGCTATGGCGCAAGAGCAACCGACTATTCTTACCTTTAGAGCCTATGACAATCCTACAGATGCTACGGAAATATCACTATCTACTTATGACACATGGTTGGTAAGTGTAAAAGCACAAGCTCCTACAGGCTTAATCGCTGCACGAGATGCCGCCAATGAAGGCATAGACCTCAGTTGGGATGACTATAGCCTAGTATGTGGCGATGCAGAAGACATCATCATATGGCGCATCGACTGTCAAGTGCCCGTACTACCTACGGACGCTTGCTCTCTTAGTTCGCCAGAGTCATTGGGTTTTGAACAAATAGCCACTACTTCCGCCAGTAATACTAGCTATTATGATGCTACCGCAGAGAAGGGTATCACCTATTACTACGCCATTACTTCAGAATTTGGCTCTCCAAGTTTTGCCACAAGCGTGCTTTCAGACACCAGTTCCGCAAGCCTTGAACTGGATATTCCTACCCTTACCAAAGTAGATGTTTTACTTACAGACGATACCAATGGAGAAATATTCATTGAGTGGGTAAGTCCCAAATCGACCACCATTACAGAAGACTATACCTATACCGTCTTTAGAATGGCTACAGTAGATTTCACCGAAGATGTTTTTACCGAAGGGACTCCGATTGTAACTAATTTGGACGATAGTAGCTTCACAGACCAATTGCTCAACACCCTAGACTCTGCTTATCTATATGGCGTGCAGCTAGTAACCAATACCAGCGGTACTACTTTCAACTCCACTCCTGCTTCCTCTACTTTTTTACAAACAAGCGGAATCAATGAAGGCATTTCACTCAGCTGGAGTAATCATGTACCTTGGGGTAGCGCTATAGACTTGTATAATACCATCTATGAAGGGTTCACCTTTGTAGCAGCACAAGATGTAGGCTACGATAGCATTTTTAGCGTTATCTCTACAGACGAAGATTTTTCTACCGCTACAGACTTACTCGCCTTTAGGCAACCTTGCGACACCTTCTATTACTATGTGGAGACACAAGGAGAGTTTTGTTCAGATGTGTTTCAAGATACCGTCACCAACCGTAGTCAAATCAGCTTTGCCATTGCAGATGATACCATTGCCCCTGAAAGCGTAGTACTCACCAATACGAGCACAGACACCATTTGTACAGAAAACAGCGTGAGTTTTCCTCTGGCAAACTCTTTTACATGGATAGAGCCTAATACACCTGGACAATTCCAAGACCCAAGAAGTGATATCACGTTTTATTTGGTTTACGCTAAAGGCATCGATGAAGATGAATTTTCAATCAAAGACACCATCTTTGCCAATGAAAGTTTTGAATATAGCGAACTCTTTGATACCGAAGACCGAGCGAGTATTTATGCGGTATCTGCCGTTGATGAAAAAGAAAACGAAAGTGCCTTGACCGAACTTAGCGTCGATAATTGTTCTCAGTATGAGCTTCCTAATATTTTCACACCAAATGACGATGGCATCAATGATACCTTTGTTCCTATGGATGGCAGACGTTTTGTAAGCTCTTTTGAACTAAAAATATATAACCGTTGGGGAGCATTGGTCTTTGAGACTGATGATGTCAATATCAACTGGGATGCCTCTAATGTTACAGACGGTACTTTTTTTTATGAATATAGTATTGTGTATGATGGCTTAGAAGAAGAAAGTGAACAAAAGAAAGGATTTATTACGGTAAAAAGATGAACAATGAGTCAATAGTCGATAGTCCATAGTCCATAGTACATGAACTTTTGGCTTTTAGGTATTAGCATTTAGCGTCTTTAGTAATAGGTCCATAGTAAATGGTCGATAGTACATGAATAGTTGAATATTTAAAAAAAGGTAAGCATTAGATAAACCAAGTATTACTTTTTAGTTATTAAAGCTTTATAAATTAGTTGTAAATAGTCTTTGTAACTAGTCGATACTTTGTATCCTTAGTGTTGTGCGGTTTCGCCCTTGGAGATTCCCCAGATAACTTAAAAGAAACCATTCTTTGTACTTGGTACTTTGTACCTTGTACTTAATGCAGACTTTTGTAAAAAGCAGAATAATCAAATTTTAATGTAAACTAGCTTTTTATCTACTGTAGTCTCATAAAGCCACTTTCGTGGAATAAAACCCAGCTCTTTTAAGTATTGAGTACAACGTTTATTAAACACTAGTCGTTCATCACTAATCACTATCACAATCTTATTGTCTTAAAAAATATAGTTCAATAGAAAGCTTTGCATAACTTAGATTTCACAAAGCCTTCTAAAACCTAAACCTAATTGTCAACGCTTAACAATATTCCTTTATGTTTACTTTGATTGATTGCAACAACTTTTGGAGTCCTTCTGGCGGTGGTGTACGCAGGTACCACCTCGAAAAGATGGAATACTTCAAACAGAGAGCCGATGTAAAGTACATCTTCATCATGCACGATAGTAAGACCTATACCGAGCAGATAGGAGAAAATGCTTATATCGAGCATTTGAAAGTACCTAAGGTAATGGGGAATTGGGAATACCGCTACTTGGTAAAAAGTAAAACTATTGCTCCTCTCCTTCTACAGCACGATCCTGACGTCATAGAAGTGGGTTCTCCCTATTTCATGCCTAAGGTTATTCACAAAATCGTAGAAAAAAATAAACTCAAAGCTAAAGTGTTTGGCTTTTGGCATGCTGACTTTCCTGTAACCTATGTCAAGCGTTTTTTGTCCGGCTTGCCCTTTTCGTTAGATCAGAAAGGTGAAAACTGGGCGTGGTCAAAAGCACGTAAGGACTATAACCGCATGGAAGGAGTGTTGGCATCTAGTCAAATCATTTTGGACCGAATGATGGACAATGGCATCAAAAACACACACTTTGTGCCTTTGGGTGTAAATGAGGTGCTTTTCAACCCAGATAAGAGAAACCAAGAAAAGGTAAATGAACTAAAAGCTGGTGATCCCGAACGTTTGGTATTATTTTTCCCTCATCGCTTTTGTAAAGAAAAAGGACTACACTTGCTATTAGAGGCTTATGAGCAAGTATGCGCTAAGCTACCTTTAGCACCTACGCTCATCTTGGCTGGACAAGGACCAGATATAAAACTCGTCAAAGAAGCTGACAAAAAGTATGAGCATGTACATTTTAAGGGATTCATCTCTAGCAAAGAGGAAATGGCTTCTTATTATGCTTGTGCTGACCTTGGTTTTGCTTTGAGTGCCTGGGAGACTTTTGGCTTGTCTTTAGTGGAAGCATTGAGTTCTGGCTTACCGCTCATCGCTGCCAATGATGGGGCTGCCATGGAACATATCGAGCGTTCTAGCGCAGGTTATATTTTGGAACAATTAAGCGCAGAGCATATCGCACAAGCGATCATTGACTTCGCCAATAATACAGATAAAATGTCTTTCAAAGAGAAAGCAAGAGCATATGCCAAAGACTTAAACTGGAAAAACTGTTTCGATAAGCAGCTAAGTATTTATACTTTAATTAAT
>WTJX01000361.1:0-544 GCA_011524675.1 Cytophagales bacterium | reverse complement strand
ATCGGTAAGTTATGGGTAATGAATTATGAATGATGAGTTTAAAGGTTAAAAGTGAAAGGTTGAACGTTGGGGGATAGTAGAGACGCAATGTTTTGCGTCTTCTCAGTATTGCGTCTTCTCGGTAATTAATTAAGACTCTAGGCTAATGTCTTAATTAATGTATAATGAAGAATGAGGCGATTGCTTATACATGCCTTTATTCAAGAAAATGAAGAAATTAAAGTAATGAAAAAATGAAGGGGTCATAGTGATTAGTGGTTAGTGATTAGCGGTGAGTTATAGATTATGAATTATGAGTGATGAGTTTAAAGGTTAAAGTTTAGATTATAAGACTTTGAGACGTATTGACTTACAGACTTACAGACATATGGACGTGAGAGGCAGGATTTTATTCCACGAAAGTGGCTTTTACTTAATGAATAATTAAAAATGTATAATGAATAATGGGGTGAAGTTGGGTTTGGGAGAGTAGAGCTTTATATAATGAAGAAATTAAAGTAATTAAAAAATGAAGGTTTGATAGTGATTAGTGGTTAGTAATTAA
>WTJX01000389.1 GCA_011524675.1 Cytophagales bacterium | reverse complement strand
AATGCTAGTGATACGGTTATTTGTTTTGGAATGCCATTCATGGCGGCTATATCCGAAACATTGACGGCAACACATTTGTAGCCTAAGTGCTTTAAAGGGGTATAACTAAGGTCAAAGTGTATGCCCTCTACCAGCATATCGGTAGATACTAGGGTCAAATTACCTCCTGTTTGCTGCAAGACGGCTGCATCATCACCTATGCCTTTTACTGTATTGTTTGCAAAGGCTGGGAGCTTACCTTTAATACGGTCGATCAAACCAAACTCTCCTAACGTGCCTAATTCTGTTCTTTTTTCCATAATTTGTATTTAATGGTATTTACCTTATAGTAGAAGCTAGTTCACATGAAATCACACAAGCCTGCATTAAGTACAAGGTACAAGGTACGAAGTACGAAGAATACTTTCTCTGAGCTAGCTTCATGAAGTAGTATTATTCAAAAACTGGAAACTCTTTCATCTGCTGATAGGCTTGCTTGTCATAATCCATCAAAAAGCAATACCATACGTTTCCATTGGTAACAGCCAAGTATTTAGCTTTGAGTTCTTGATTGTAAATGCTTGCTTGTTCTATCGTTTTCTTATTCACTTTTACATAGGCTGCCTTACACTCTACCAACATGAACACCCCTCCGTCTCTATCTCTGACCACAATGTCTGTACGCTTCATCAGACGATTGTACTTTAGTCCCGACTCCATAGAAATCAGTCCTTTTGGATAAGATAAAGAAATAAAGTAATGTACCACATGTTGTCTCACCCACTCCTCTGGAGTCATGACTAACTTTTTTTTTCGGAGAGGATCAAAAAAATAATTTTTCCCATCTTCTTCCGTCATGTCAATAGTAACCTGAGGAAAACGTAATTTCTCAAACATGGCACAAAGGTAGAACGCTATTTTTTTAGTTCCTACACTTGCCAATGAAAAGCTAGGTACTAAACCAAAGCAAGCCTTATCTCTTCTTTGGGGGCAAGTGTCATCAATGTAGTAAAAGATAATTTTGTTGGGCTTATCAACCTTATGTCTAGCTGTTTCAGTACTTCTGCAATGACAATATTCATTTCTTGCATGGCAAAGTGATTACCAATGCAGAAACGAGGACCTGTACCAAAAGGCAGGTAATACTTTTTTGGATATTCCTCCAAAAAACGCTCTGGTATGAATATATCAGCTTGCTCCCATTGACTAGGGTCTCTATGAAAAGCATAAATAGGCACAAAAACGGTATCTCCCTTTTTTACCTTCACTTGTCCTAAGACATCATCATTGATCGCTTCTCTGCTGATAGCCCATGCTGGTGGGTACAAACGTAAACTTTCTTTGCTACAAGCATCTACTAATTTTGTGGCTTCTTCGCCACCTTTCACTATACTTTGTTTTACTTTTGTTTTGACCTCATGATGTGTTGCTAACAAATAAAAAGCGAATTGTAAGGCATTGCTTGTGGTTTCTTGCCCTGCTATAAACAAAGTAGCAATCTCATCAAATACTTGTTGCTCATTCATTCGATTGCCTTCTTCATCTTCTAGCTGAATAAAGAGTGCCAAGATATCTTGGTACTTTTCTGGCGATTGTTTCCGTTGTGCTATTGCCTCAGATAGCAATGCTTTGAATGTACGGAAATGCGTTTTGAACTGCCTATTAGAAGCTGTAGGCATCCATAAAGGTAGCTTCAAAAGATTTTTCATTTTGTCGTTTCCGTACTGACGAAAAGAAGCTAGTATATGAGGTAGTGCTTCAAGTGCTTTATTTCCTTCTAAGTCCTTGCCAAAGATAGCTTTAGTGATAATGTTGCGTGTAAGCGTATTGATATGATGTGTTAAAGAAAACTCTTTTTCAACTTTCCATTGCGCTATCATTTCTTGGGTTTCTTTGAGCATTAAGTCTGTCAGTTTACTAATGCTCTCTTTGTAAAAAGCTGGCTGTATCAACCTTCTTTGTGCTAACCACTCTTGCCCTTCATTGGTGAGCAGACCATTACCCAAAAAAACTTTTAGACCTGCATAAGCAAAGCTCTTTTTGTAGCTTTTGTTATTTTGTCTTAACACATGATCTGCCAATACTGCATTGAGTGGCAGATAAAAATTTTTAAAACCAATCTTTGCATAACAAACACCGCTATAGTTTGCCATACAGTCTTGTACGAAGCCTAATGTATTAGAAGCAAACTGTTTGGTATTACCCCAAAACCAATGCCCTTTTGGTTGTTGAATACTCATATATGCTATCTCAAGCTAAAATTTTATATACTCCCTACCTCTTCTGCTCTTTGTTTACTTATGAAATCAGCACCACACGCCAGCTTGCTAGCTAGTTTTGATGTGGGATCAATGATGCGCCAAAAAGGGGTAACCTCATCCATACTCTTCCCTGCCACGATTTCCATATATGCTGCTTCCGCCACTATTCTCAAAAAAATACCTGTGGTTACAGGACAGCTTTTGTCTGCTTGGTATTCAATAGCCAGATCGTTTCGCATGGTCGCAGGTGCTACTATTTTTCCAAATGGAATACAACTGACATAGGCATCAATAATGAGAGGAGAAGCGATCAACATTTTTGCGCCTTCTGGAATATCTGCAAACTTTTTTTCTATGGTTTTGACTTGAAAAGACTTTTCACAATCACGCTTTTCTATCCAACTTTTTTTAGCCATAACATCTCATTGGGTTTAATGAATGCTTACGAAAATACAGGTAATTTGTATCTATTCGGTAAACCACGTTTTAGTACTTTAGTTTTTCTTTATTCTTCACTAAACATTTTTAGTGGCAAAAGCTTTCTACTAAAATATTAGACATTACTAAAAAAGCTAACTGCTAATACCTAAAAGCCAAAAGCTCATGAGAACAAAGGTATTATTTACCGAATGCTTACGATACTTTATGATACTTACGAAAGCCTAGTTTCATAAGCATCATAATCAAACGACTTGATAACTTTCAGTTCATCCTGTGATGTCCATATCGCGATAGAAGGTAGCCTAACACCATTGAAGGTATTATTCTTGACCATAGTATAATGAATCATATCATGAAACACTACCCTATCCCCTACTTTTAGCTCACCACAAAAAGAATAGTCTCCTATTTGATCGCCTGCAAGGCAAGTCATTCCGCCCATCACATACACAGGAAAGAAATCGTTTGGTTCTATAGCTCCGACAATATAAGGTTTGTAGGGCATCTCTAGACAATCGGGCATATGGCACGTAAAAGAAGTATCCAACATGGCAATATTCTTTTTTCCTGCTGGTACGATGTCTTGTACCTCGCTCACTAGATAACCTGTCTCCCACCCTATAGCCTCTCCAGGCTCTAAGAACACCTCTAAATCGTATTTCTCTCGAAAAGCTTTGATAAGCGCGATAAGATGATCTACATCATAATCCGAACGTGTGATATGATGACCACCACCAAAGTTGATCCATTTCAAAGCAGAAAAGAGGTGACCAAACTTTTCTTCTACCTTTTGTAATACACGTTCCAATACAAAAGAATCTTGCTCACAAAGGACATGAAAGTGCAAACCTTCTATTCCTTGGGGCAATGCTGCAAGAGCATCAGCTTTTACACCTAGACGACACTCACTACCTGCGGGGTTATACAGTTCTGTAGTTATTTCTGAATATTCTGGATTGATACGCAAAGCTGGAGAAACCTTGGCTTGGATACTTTTTTCTTTGTAGCGTTCCCATTGCGTCAAAGAATTGAAAGTAATATGCGATGTATTGTGCAGTATTTCATCTATTTCTTGCGACACATAGACAGGCGCACAAGCATGAGCTTTTTCGCCCCAATGCTCGGCTATCGATTTGCTTTCGTGCAAAGAACTGACGGTAGCACCCGAAATATATTGTTTCAACAATGGAAAAGTACTCCACATGGCATAACCTTTCAATGCACATAATACATGTGCTCCACTTTCTTGGGCTACCCTTTGCAGAAGCTCCAAATTTTTAATCAATCGCCTTTCGTCTAAGAGATAACAAGGGCTTGGTACACTGTCAAAATCTATTTCGTATTTTTCTATCATATCAATATCATTAATAAAGTTAAGGCTTAGAAAAAGCTTAGTTATGCAAAGCCTTCTATTGTGTTTTAGCTTTCTTGATTTTTCATTGAACACTTTTTTTGTATGCGTTCGGTTAAGCCCGTATTGAGCTTTAGCTTTTCTTTATTCTTCACTAAACACTTTTAGTGGTAAAAGCTTTTAGCCTTTAGCGATTAGCTCTTATTTTATTATAAAATATATAGCACATAATTTTCTTTAAAATAGTCAACAATTTATGGACTATTGGTCATAGACATATTATGAAGGGACAAAAAAGCTAACTGCTAATACCTAATAGCCAAAAGCTCATGGAAATAAAGACGTAGTTTACCGAATGCTTACCCTTTTTTAGAATAGTCTATGGTCAATGGACTATGGACTACAGACT
The DNA here is from genome assembly GCA_011524675.1 of Cytophagales bacterium. Taxonomy (GTDB): domain Bacteria; phylum Bacteroidota; class Bacteroidia; order Cytophagales; family JAAEPT01; genus WTJX01. The sequence goes on along the minus strand of WTJX01000389.1, from coordinate 850 downwards.
ATATGTCTATGAACTAATTGCTAAAAAACATACGCATCATCTAATACCTCATGCCATGGCAAGCCATGAATAGTAAGTTGCTCCATGAAAGGATCAGGATCTAGCTGCTCCACATTCCACACACCTGCTTGCATCCATGTACCTTTGAGCATCATCATCGCCCCTATCATGGCAGGTACACCAGTCGTATAAGCTACTGCTTGCGCTCCTACCTCCTCATATACCTTTGCATGATTACAATTATTGTATATATAGTAACTTTTTTCTTTTCCTTTAGCTATCCCTTTGATGTGGCAACCTATAGAAGTCTCACCAGTATAGTTCTCTCCTAGCGAAGAAGGCTCTGGCAACAACGCTTGCAAAAACTGTAAAGGTATTATTTCTTTCCCCTCATACATTACAGGTTCAATGCTTGTAAGTCCTACATTGCCCAGTACTTCCAAATGTTTTAGATAAGCCTCAGAAAAAGTCATCCAAAAACGTGCGCGCTTAAGGGTTGGAAAGTTTTTTGTCAAAGACTCTAATTCTTCATGATACAGCAAATAAGACTCACGCGCTCCTATAGAAGGGTAGTCTATGGCTTTATGTATCTCCATCGGCTTGGTTTCTACCCATTGCCCATTCTCCCAAAATCTGCCGTTTTGCGTAATCTCACGTATATTTATTTCCAAATTAAAATTAGTAGCAAAAGGCTGCCCATGGTCTCCAGCATTGCAATCTACAATATCCAAATAGTGCATTTGGTCAAAATAGTGCTTATTGGCATAAGCCGTAAATACTCCTGTAACACCAGGATCAAAACCACAACCCAACAATGCCATCAAACCTTTCGCTTTGAAACGTTCTTGAT
>WTJX01000666.1 GCA_011524675.1 Cytophagales bacterium | reverse complement strand
TGAGTCTTATAGTACTAGCATTGACGCTAGGCTTTGTTTCTTTAGGAAACCATCACGAAGGAGGACACCACGATCATTCATCAGCTCACGATCATCATGGAGCACATCAACCCGCTCAAGCACAAGAAGCTCATACACAAAACAAACCCTCACATACCGAAAATGTTCAGGTAGAACAGCACAATGAGGCACATGCTGAAACAGAAATTGTCGGGGCAGTAGATACAAAGGAAGAGATTACTGCATACATCAAGCATCACTTACAAGATGCACATGACTTTCATTTATTCAGCTATGATAATGGAACTAAGCATGTAGGTTTTCCATTGCCTGTCATCCTTTGGGACGAAGGATTACATGTATTTATGTCTTCAAAATTTCACCATGGTCACGAGGTAGTAGAAAGCAACGGAAAATATTTCGCTTTAGTTCATGGTAAAATATATAGTACTGATGCTTCAGGAAATTCTCACTTACACAAACCACTTGATTTTTCAATTACTAAAAGTCTATTTGGAATCTTGTTAACAGGGTTATTAATGGTTTTAGCTTTTAGTTCTTTAGCAAGAGGTTATAAGAAATCTCCTATACCTACAGGTTTAGGTAGAGTATTAGAGCCATTAGTAATCTATGTTAGAGATGAGATTGCTAGACCAAATATTGGTGAAAAAAAATATAGAAAATTCATGGGGTTCTTACTTTCAGTCTTCTTCTTTATTTGGATACTAAACTTATTAGGTTTGACTCCATTAGGTTTTAATGTTACAGGTAATATAGCCGTAACGGTTTGTTTAGCCATTTTTACTTTTGTTATTACACAATTTAGTGCGAATAAAGATTATTGGAAACATATCTTTTGGATGCCAGGTGTTTCTGTACCTATGAAATTTATTTTAGCCCCAATCGAAATAATAGGGATGTTTACTAAGCCGTTTTCTTTAATGGTGCGTTTATTTGCTAACATTACAGCGGGGCACTTTGTAGTGATGAGTTTAATGGCTTTAATTATTACTGTAAAAGCTAGTTTAGGTACAGTAGGTGCTTTTTCAACATCTTTTTTATTATCTCTATTCATCAGTCTTATAGAAGTATTAGTTGCTTTCCTACAAGCATACATTTTCACAATGTTATCATCATTGTTTATCGGGATGGCTGTAGAAGAGCATGACCATCACTAAAAAGTATTTAAAGTAATTTTTTTGTTTAATTTTTAATTTAATAATCATGACAATCCCTAATTTAGTAGGAGCAGGATTAATCGTTATCGGAGCTGGTATCGGTTTAGGTCAAATCGGTGGAAAAGCAATGGAAGGTATCGCAAGACAACCTGAAGCTGCTGGTAAAATCCAAACTGCAATGATCATTGCGGCGGCTCTTTTAGAGGGTTTAGGATTTGGTGCTTTAATTTTAGGAGCTTAATTCCAAACAGCATTTTCCTGCAACGGTAGGTTGCAGGAGGTGTTTATTTTAAATAAACAAAAAATATAACACTTAGTAAAGATACCAAGTACTCAAATTTCACATTAAATTATTTAACAGATGGAGCAGTTATTTAAAGATTTTTCGCCAGGCTTGTTTGTCATGCAAACGCTTATCCTTTTGGTTCTTATCTTTTTGATGAGAAAATTTGCATGGAAACCAATTTTGAACTCTCTAGAAAGTCGTGAGACAGAAATAAAGGATGCTATCGCTTCTGCTAAAGAAGCAAAAGAAGAACTAGCAAAGCTTACTTCTGAAAAAGACGAAATGCTCAAAGAAGCAAGAGTAGAAAAAGATACTATTTTGAAAGAAGCAAAAGCTACTTCTGACAAAATGATCGAAGAAGCAAAAGAAACAGCAAAAGCAGAAGGTGCTAAAATGATCGAAAACGCTAAAGCTGTGATAGAAGGTGAGAAAAAAGCTGCTATTGCAGAAATGCAAAATAACTCGGCTAAGCTAGCATTGGAGATAGCTGAAAAAGTAATCAGAAAAGAATTGGCAGACAAAAAAGCTCAAGAGGAGCTATTATCTTCATATTTACAAGAGGCTTAATATCGTACTATGGTTATCGTATCTAGAATCGCCTATCGCTACGCCAAGTCTTTGTTCGAGCAATCTAAAGAAGAGAAGTCTTTGGATAATGTGAAACAAGACATGGAGTTAGTAGCCTCTACTGTTACAGAGAGTAGAGATTTACAGAACCTATTGAAGTCCCCTATCATTAGTCTTGACAAAAAAGGTGCTGTACTATCAAAAATATTTGCTGACAAAGTAAGCAAAAGCACGAGTGGCTTGCTAGCTCTTTTAGTAAATAAAGGAAGAGAAGCAGAGCTTTTGGGGGTTGCCAATGGTTTTTTGAAGCTTTACAATCAAGAAAACAACATCGTAAAGGCAAAACTTACCACTGCCATCTCCTTAGATGAAAATCTAAAAAAACAGTTTTTGAAAGTTGCAACAGATGCTACTGGCAAAAAAGTAGATCTTACACAAGAAGTAGATGAAGATCTAATAGGAGGGTATGTCCTTCGCTTTGAAGACAGTCAAATAGATGCTTCAGTCAAGACAAGATTAAACAAAATAAAACAACAACTATTTCAATAAATAAATATCATGGCACAAGTAAGACCAGACGAAGTTTCAGCCATCCTAAAGGAGCAGTTAGCAGGTGTTAGCTCTGAAACGGAATTAGAAGAAGTAGGTACTGTCCTTCAAGTAGGAGACGGTGTAGCAAGAATCTACGGTTTGTCAGGCGCACAAGCAGGTGAGCTATTAGAGTTTGACAACGGGATGAACGCACTCGTTCTTAACTTAGAAGAGGACAATGTTGGAGCGGTACTTTTAGGTGATTCTAGACAAGTAAAAGAAGGATATACCGTAAAAAGAACCAAAAAAATTGCTTCTATCAATGTAGGAGAAGGTACTGTAGGGCGTGTAATCAATACATTGGGACAGCCAATTGACGGTAAAGGACCTATAGAAGGAGAAACATTTGAGATGCCTTTGGAAAGAAAGGCACCAGGAGTAATCTACAGACAGCCAGTAACAGAGCCTTTACAAACAGGGATCAAAGCTGTCGATTCTATGATTCCAATTGGTAGAGGACAAAGAGAGTTGATCATTGGTGACCGTCAGACAGGAAAGACCGCCGTAGCTGTAGATACTATTCTTAACCAAAAAGAATTTTACGATAGAGGCGAGCCTGTTTACTGTATCTATGTAGCAGTAGGGCAAAAAGCGAGTACTGTAGCACAGATCGTAAACGCATTAGAAAAAGGTGGTGCGATGGCATATACTACTATCGTAGCAGCAAACGCTTCTGATCCTACACCATTACAATTCTATGCACCATTTACAGGAGCCGCTGTAGGTGAGTATTTCAGAGATACAGGAAGACCAGCTTTAGTAATTTATGATGATTTGTCTAAGCAAGCGGTAGCTTATCGTGAGGTTTCTCTATTACTAAAAAGACCTCCAGGTCGTGAGGCATACCCAGGTGATGTATTCTACTTACACTCAAGATTATTAGAGAGAGCAGCTAAGATCATCAACTCAGATGCTTTAGCAAGTGAAATGAATGACTTGCCAGAATCATTGAAAGGTAAAGTAAAAGGTGGCGGTTCATTGACAGCACTACCTATCATTGAAACACAAGCGGGAGACGTTTCTGCTTATATCCCTACAAACGTAATCTCTATTACGGATGGTCAGATATTCTTGGAGTCAAACCTTTTCAACTCAGGTATCAGACCAGCGATCAACGTAGGTATCTCTGTATCTCGTGTGGGAGGTTCTGCACAGATCAAGTCAATGAAGAAGGTATCAGGTACATTGAAGCTTGACCAAGCACAGTACCGTGAGCTAGAAGCTTTCGCTAAATTCGGTTCGGACTTAGATGCTTCTACCAAATTGACTATCGAAAGAGGAAAAAGAAACGTGGAAGTATTGAAGCAAGCACAATACTCCCCAGTAGCAGTAGAAGAGCAAGTTGCGATCATATTTGCAGCTACCAAAGGATTGTTGGACGAAGTCCCTGTAGAAAAAGTAAAAGAGTTTGAAGAAACATTCTTGAGTAGAATGAGAACAGACTACAAAGAGGAGTTAGCGCTATTGAAAGCTGGAAAGCTTGTGGACTCAGCTACAGATGCAATCAAAAAAGTAGCAAAAGAAGTATCTGCTACTTACGCAGCATAATCAGTTAATCGTTAATTGGCTTAGGTTACTATGTACGAGTAACCTAAGCTCAAACTGAATTTTATGGCAAACTTAAAAGAAGTAAGAACACGAATAGGCTCGGTCAAGTCAACGCAGCAGATCACCAAAGCCATGAAAATGGTTGCCGCTGCCAAGCTGAAAAGAGCAACAGATAACATCGTTAAGCTAAGACCTTATGCTTCTAAGCTGAATGAATTATTACAGAGAGTTTCTACAGGTAATACAGACAGTGTATTCTGTCAGAAAAAAGAAGAAGTAAAAAAAGTACTAGTAGTACTTATTACTTCCGATAGAGGTCTTTGTGGTGCTTTCAATTCAAACGTTATCAAGGAAGCCATTAGCTTGATAGATACTAAATATAGTGAGCAGAAGCAAGCAGGAAATGTAGATGTTTTAGCTATTGGTAAAAAAGGAGCTGAGTTCTTGACTAGAAGAAACTATCAAGTAAATGATCAGTTTATGACGTTATTTTCTTCATTGGCATTTGATGATGTACGAAAAGCTCCTGAGTATGTAATGGAGGCATACGAAAAGGGAGAATATGATGCGGTAGAGCTAGTCTATAACGAATTTAAAAACGTTGCGACACAGATCGTAAGAGCAAAACAATATTTGCCGATAGAACAAGAGGCTTCGGAAGGTAATGTTTCTACTGATGTTACAGATTATATTTACGAACCATCTAAAGAGTACATAGAGCAAGAATTGATTCCTCAATCTCTTAAAATTGAGTTTTTCAGAGCTATGCTAGATTCTAATGCTTCTGAGAATGGTGCTAGAATGACTGCCATGGATAAAGCAACAGAAAATGCTGGTGAGTTATTGAAAGACTTGAAACAAATATATAATACGACAAGACAGGCACACATTACCAAAGAAATTCTTGAAATCGTTGGTGGTGCAGCTGCATTAGAAAATTAATTCTTAGTAAAGGTTAATCTTCATTTAAAAAGCACATTCTTTTTTTAGAATGTGCTTTTTTATTTTGTAAGTATTCTTATTGATTGTTATCTAGTTTACGTTTAAGTTCTTCAATTAACTTTTTTTGCGCTTCTAACTCTTTTTGCTGATCTTCCAACTCTTTCTGCTGATCTTCTAATTTGAGGTCTTTTTTGACAAGCTGACCTTCTAGTTCTTTCTTTT
>WTJX01000709.1 GCA_011524675.1 Cytophagales bacterium | reverse complement strand
GGTAATGATAGAAAAGATTATGATCTTGCCAAAAAGCTTTTTGATGATCCAAAGGAGAATTCTGAACATGTGATGCTAGTTGATTTGGCAAGAAATGACCTTAGCAGACATGGTGATAAAGTGAAAGTTACTTCATTCAAAGATATTCAGTATTACTCACATGTCATTCATTTGGTATCTACTGTGGAGGCGGAGCTAGAAAATCATGAAGAGTCTCTGCAACTGTATGCTGATACTTTTCCCGCAGGTACATTGTCTGGTGCACCAAAACATAGAGCAATGAGTTTGATTGATAAATATGAGACAGGGCATAGGAGTTTTTATGGTGGTGCTATAGGAGCGATAAGCTTTGACGGCTCTATCAATCAAGCTATTATGATTCGTACGTTACTGAGCAAAGAAGGAGAGTTACATTACCAAGCAGGTGCTGGTGTAGTAGCCAAATCTAATAGAGAAAGCGAGCTACAGGAGGTGAATAATAAACTTGGAGCATTGAAGAAAGCCATTGAACAAACGATGTAGCCTTATAGCTGAAAACGTATGCATACACATGAAGCAAGTAAGTTAAACGTTAAAAGTTGAAGGTTGAGTCTAACACAAAAGGGCATGATTATAAGGAAGCAAAGCTCTTTCAACTTGAACACTCGAATACAGGAATACTTGAAAACATTTTAAACACATGAAACCCGCACGGCGGGAGCGAAAAAGCTAAGGTTAAGGTAGCTCTCACCACACAAGGATTATAACGACGCAAAGCTTTTTCAACTTGAACACTCGAATACACGAATACTTGAAAACATTTTAAACCTATGAAAATATTAGTTTTTGACAATTATGACTCGTTTACTTACAATCTTGTGCATATCATACGAGAACTGGGGTATAAGGAGCAGTTGGATGTCATAAGAAATGATAAGATCACTTTGGAAGAGGTAGATGCTTACGATAAAATATTACTTTCTCCAGGTCCAGGTATTCCTTCTGAGGCGGGGATTATGCCTGCACTTATTCAAAAGTATGCGCCTACGAAAAGCATTTTTGGCGTATGCTTGGGACATCAAGGGATAGGTGAGGCTTTTGGAGCAAAACTTTTTAATATGCCTACAGTAATACACGGCTTTGGTATAGCTACCCAACTTAAAGAGGACTATTTGTTTGAAGATATGCCTTCTCAAATACAGACAGGGCGGTATCATTCGTGGGCTATCGAACGCTCTTCTTTGGAGGGCACTGACTTAGAGTTGATCGCTGATGATAACGATCAACTAGTGATGGGGATACGCCATAAGTACTTTGATGTAAGAGGGGTGCAGTTTCACCCTGAATCTTTTCTGACACAAGACTTTGAGCAGGGAAAAGATTACGGAAAACAAATGCTTAAAAATTGGTTAGATAACAACTAATCTATTTTCTTTGCGCAATAATATATATAAAGAACAATGGCAATTGATAAAAATAACCCTTGGCATAAAGTAAGCATTGGCAATGATGCTCCTAATGTAGTAAATGGAATTATAGAAATCCCTCAAAATACTCGAGCAAAATATGAGTTAGACAAAGATACAGGCATGCTTTTGTTAGACCGTGTCATCTACTCTTCTATGTATTATCCTGCTAACTATGGTTTTATTCCTCAAACATATTGCGACGATAAAGACCCATTAGATATTTTGGTGCTTTCACAAATCAATATTGTACCGATGTGTATCGTCTCTGCCAAAGTAATTGGGGTAATGAGAATGATTGATGGTGGTGAAATGGACGATAAGATCATCGCGGTTGCAGAGAACGATATGAGCGTAAATCACTTCAATGATGTGTCTGAATTGCCTATTCATAGATGTAAAGAGTTGAAAAACTTTTTTGAAGATTATAAAAAACTCGAAAATAAAACCGTGGAAGTAGAAGACTTACAGAGTGCTGATATAGCTAAAGAAATCATTCAAAAGAGTATTGTTGACTACAAAGAGAAATTTAATATTAGCTAAAAGAATTTTTCACAATAAGATTAAATCACTTCAAAGGCTTATCTATCTGATAGATAAGCCTTTTTTGTTTTTAAAAGGATTAGTGAAATGATGTTTTTTTACTAAAAGAAGGTTTTTAAATCACTACTTACGCGGTATAAGGTGTCGCTTATAGAGAAAAATGGTTTGTTGAACGAAAACTATAGGTACAGTTACCTTAATGCTTTATTTGTACGTATATTAATTCACTTAAAGCGTTTACTATTTTTTTATTCAGCAATAGTAAAAAACAAAATAGATACTATATGACGACACTTTCACCAGTGAATAGTTACAACGGGATACTTGGACATAGACTCGCAAAGCATCTTTTAGCAAGAGCAACTTTTTCTGTAAGCAAAAAGCGTATAGAAGAGTTTGCAAATATGACCGTAAGTGATGCAGTGGACTTATTATTTGATTATACCTACAGTGCACCAGACCCAGACCAAATAATAGATTACCAATCAGGGCTAGCGTGGCTACATGACCCTGTAGATGGAAGACCAGACACCAATCAGGCTATTTTGAGACGTGCCATTACCAACTGGTTGTTGGATGAAGCCAAAAATGAAAATAGTATCCGTTATAAGCTTGCTTTTTTTGCACACCTAAGCTTTACAGTTTCTATTCATGGTCAACAAGAATTAAGAGTTTATGAGTACTTTAAACTGTTACTTTATTTTTCTAAAGGTAGCTACAAAGAGCTTGCATACCATATGTCAAAAGATAATCTCATGCTTTCTTATTTGGACGGGGACTCTAACCGCACAGCCTCACCTAATGAAAACTATGCAAGAGAGTTTTTGGAGTTATTTACCATAGGTAAGGGAGAAGTAGATGGGGTAGGAAGCTATACTACTTTTACAGAGCATGATGTGTTGCAGGCATCAAAACTGCTTACAGGATGGGTAAAAGGAACTTGGGGCGTGCATATCAACCTTGAAGATGATAACGATAATATAATATATGGTGGTAGAGCGATTGCTTCTGCGGTTTATCATGACCAAAGTGATAAAACCTTTTCTAGTAAATTTGGCAATCAAACCATAGCAGGTAACTCAAATGCAGATGTCGAACTTAGTGCCTTTGTGGATATGGTCTTTGAACAAGATGCAACAGCAGCAAATATTTGCCGTAGGCTTTATCGTTATTTTATAGGTGATCATATAAGTGGTGAAGTAGAAGCTAATTATATACAGCCACTAGCTGCCTATTTTAAAGCGCAAGACTATAGCATAGAGGCTGTAGTGAAAGTTATGCTCAAAAGTGCTCATTTCTATGATATGGACGATGAGAATGCATTTGACGACGTAATAGGGGGAATGGTGAAATCACCTTTTGATTTGATGCTAAATGCGCTAAACTATTTTAATGTTCCCGTTCCCAATAGGGTAACAGATACCTCAAACTTTTATGTGTTTTATTTCACCGAACTAAGTAACCTTTTTTGTAGCAACTGTGGGCTTAACCCATTTACTCCTACAAGCGTGGCAGGTTATTCTGCTTACTATCAAGACCCTTCTTACTCTCGAGATTGGTTCAATACTACAACCTATCTTCCAAGATATAAATTTGGAGAAATGCTGGTAACAGGTAAACGATCATATATCAATGTCAATACTACATCTCGAATCAAAATAGATCTACTTGATTTTATCAATGATACTGATTACGTGCCAGACCCTACCGAAGCAGTATATGTTGTAACGGCTTTACTCGATGACCTTTTCCCTGAGGGCTATGACAACGAGCGTTATGATTATTTCTTGAATGATGTCTTTTTGAATGGGCTTAGAGCGGTAGATTGGAAGCTGACATGGGACGCTTACATAAACAATGGGAATGATGTATTTACATTTGACGAAGCGGAAAACGAAATTCAAATTCGCCTTGCCAACTTAATCAAAGCGATCATTCAGTCTCCCGAATACCAGCTATTTTAAAGTTAAAGGTTGAACGTTAAACCTAAAACTGAAAACGTTGAAGATTATTGAGTCTAACTCACAATATAATGCTTATAACGTAAAACGTAGAACCCATAACTTAAAACGTATATAAACATATGAAAAGAAGAAGTTTTATAAAAAATACGGGGGCTTTAGCTTCTGCACCATTACTGCTCAATGGCATTACGGTAAAGTCAATGTCCAATCGTTTGTTAAATACCAATTGCGATGTTTCGGACAGAGTACTTGTCGTGATTCAGCTTTTTGGTGGTAACGATGGCGTCAATACCTTCGTGCCACTAAACCAATATGACGAATACTTAAACTTAAGACCAAGTATTGGACTTAGAAAGAGTACAGAAGCTAATGGTTATATAGACTTGGATAGTACACTCTCTTCAGAAAAACAACTAGGGCTACATCCGGTGTTGACTGGCATGAAAAGCATGTATGAAGATGATATGCTTAGTATCATTCAAGGTGTAGGTTATCCAAGTATGAACAAATCTCATTTTGCAGCTACTGATTTGTGGATGAGCGGTAGTGATAGTAGTTCGGCTTCAGAGCAAACTTCTACAGGATGGATGGGGAGGTATCTGTTAGAGCAGTTCCCTAATATTTCTGCCTTACCGAATGAAGAAATGCAAGATCCACCAGGCATACGTCTTGGAGATTCTAAACCTGCCTTAGGTTTTTTCTGTAATAGTGATCACTCCGTATCTGTCAATCTTTCGAATCAAAACCCTAATAACTTTTCATCCCTCATTTCTAGTGTGGGAGGCGAAAACCCTAATGTCGTTTTAGGGACTGACTATGGAGATGATCTAAACTTTATTATGAATACCTTAAACTCTACCAATGCCTATGCCGATAGGATAACACAGGTGTATAACAATGGAAGCAATAGTAGTACTACTTACCCTTCCAGTTCTTTGGCTGGTCAACTAAAAATAGTAGCAAGATTACTTGCTGGAGGAAGTAAGACAAAGGTATTCTTATTAAGATCGAGTTTTGGGTTTGATACTCATGCAGGACAGGTAAGTAATAGCACGGATAGGCATCTAGGGAATCATGCTAATGGGCTTGCTGACTTGTCAGACTCTATCAAAGCTTTTCAAGATGACCTGAAACTACTCGGTATAGACGATAAAGTATTGGGCACTACCTTGACGGAGTTTGGTAGAAAAGTAACTGAAAACGGAAACCTTGGGACAGACCACGGTACGCTAGCACCTATGATCGTGTTTGGCAAAGCGTGTAAGTCTGGCGTGATAGGTGAAAATCCTAACCTTAGTAGTTTGGATGCTACAGGGGCGTTGAATAACGAAGATTTACAGTACGACTACAGGCAAGTATATACTAGCTTGCTGCAAGACTGGCTAGGAGCTAGTTCATC
>WTJX01000677.1 GCA_011524675.1 Cytophagales bacterium | reverse complement strand
TAGTCGCGTGATAGTGCGCCTACGATGTCTTCGTTCATGAGGTAGTCCATGATCCTAGCGTGGCTAAGTTCTTGTTTTCCGCTTGGTGTTTTCTTTGCTTGATAATCGACATATTTATCTCGTATTTTTTGATTTCTCTTCTCGATTCTGTCTTTTTTGGAACTTTCTGATCCTGTTGGTGTCTTTGTCATAATCAATTCTTGGTTTTCGGTTTTTTGCTTATGTCATGCGTTGCTGTTTCTAAGTAGGCAAACAAAAATACTTATAAAAGCCCCTCCCGTTTTTTAAACGTTTGGGGCTAGAACCTACCTAAATTTATTTCGCTTCTGTGATTTGTAGTGATGTTACTTGTGTCAACTTCAATCTAAACTTTCGTAATTGTGATCGTAGCTTTTTATCGTCTATGGCATTGTTTTTCATCTTGGTTACATCTAGTCTTTTGCGGACATATCTGTTATCTACTGCTTTGATGAAGGCGTCTAGCTTTAGGTCTGTTGGCTTTGTTCCGTCTTCTGTCTTTAAAGCGGTCGGATTTTTCTTCCACCAAAACTTGATGTCTCCAATTTGAAGTTTGTTTTGCTCAAACTCTTTGGCGTATTTTTCTACAAAGGGTTTGATGTGTTCTTGTGTTAGGGCTTCGTTTTCGGCTTCTATCTTTTCGATTTGATGTTTGTTTTTCAAAATGATGTTGGCTTTTTCTAGGGCTATTTTGCTTTCGTTTTCTGGAATCATATGGGTGTTTGTTATTAGGGTTAAACTATTTTTGCGTACTTACCTAGGAGTTTAGCATCAAACTTATGGCTCATGGTATCATCGTTGATGAAATAATCGCTCAGTAAGACTTGATAATAATCGGAGGTAAGTTCTTTGGTGATGGCGATGCCATCGTCTTCATACTCTAAAAAGACGTATAAGATTTTCTTTTCGGATTCTTTAAACTGGAACAGGTACCAGTCCCAAAACTGCTTGTCTTTTAAGACTGCGCTTTGCAATGCTGTTACTTCTGGCGTGTTTCCTATGAATACGCACTCGTGTATGAACTTTTCGCCTAGATCGAATATGAATTCGTTTCTTTTGTCTGCTGTGATGACTTCTGTAGTAACGATGGTTTCTATCAGTGTATGTTCTTCTTGTAAGGTGTCTGTGTAGTTCATATGTTTAAAAGTATTTAGTAGTTAGTATCTAGTCGTTAGACTGGAGTAGTAATATATTGTTATTCAGTATGTTATGTGTATTTTAATCATGCGCTTGTTTGTCGGTATTAACGCCACATTCGACATTTGACCTTTGACATTCGACATGTTTGTTTTATGTGTTTAAAATGTGTTCAAGTGTTTGTGTATTCGAGTATTCAAGCCGATAATCATCTAGTATTCAGGTAGCTATTGCAAGTGTTTTTTAATCATTACCTTATGAGCTAACCTTCTACTGTCATTCTATTTCCGCCCATTTTTCTTTTGCTTTTTTTTCATAGATGACGATGGGTGCGCCTCCATTTTCGTATCTTGTTTTTTCTACTAATGCCTTGAACCATTTTACTCGTATGACGATGTCTGCATCGTAGGCGACAAACTCGGCAAAGTCTCCTTTTGGCTTTCCGTTTTGCTCGTGGCTGAGAAAAATGAATAGCACTTTGTGTGCAAATTCATTTTTTAGGGCGACGTATGTTCGTTTGTTCAAAAGGCTCATTTGCAGGGAGTCTATGAATACAACTTTTGGCGGTCTGCTTTTTGATCGTAAACGCTCTATTAGTTCGTCTAAGGGTTCTTTGTTGAGCGGTAAGAACATATTGCGTTTGATCTGCCCCATGGAGTGCCGTTTGACGGCTAGGGCAAATGATTTGCGTGTTCCTTCTTCTAAGCTGTTGTAGGCTGTTTTTTTCTCTCTACTGGTCTGCTTGGCGAGCATCATGGAGTAGTTTGTTTTTCCATTTCCTTTGTCTCCATAGATGAACCAAACGCCTGTACATTCGGGCAAGTCTCCTAAGTGTGCTGCCCACTCTGGTGGCAATTCCTCAAATTCATCAAAACGCATGTTTTGCAATTGTGAAACTGGGATTGCTCTGTTTTTGATGTGCTTTTTTCTTGGCAATGGTTTTACTTTAGTGGTTTATGAATAAGTTAGTTTTAATGATGCTTTGATCAAGCGGCTTGCTGTTGGTACAGCTGTTCAAAGTATTTTTCTACTTTTAGCCTTACGACTCTTAGGTCAACTTCTCGCGTGATATCGTCTTTGCTGAGGTTGTATATTTCTGTGATTGCCATTTTATCGGTTAGTCCATTGGCTTCACAGATTTTTTTGACATCCCACTTGCTTACACTTCCTACTTTGATGAAGGATTTTCCTATGCGGCTGTATATTTCTGCGTAGCCTTCTTTTTTGCGCTTTACACCATTTTTGATGCGCTTTTCGAGTCTCTCTGTGCCTGAGAGTAGGAAGGATACATAGATGCGTAGGTCGTTGTAGAGATCCATAAAGATGTCGAATGAGGGATCACATAGCTTGTCCATTTGGTCTATGATGATGGTGTAGTCTTCTTTCATTTTTAATACATCTGTCAATTGCTCGTACATTTGTTCGCATGTACCTTGGGCGTGTATGCCTGCTTGGCGCAATACGTTTTTTAGGAATCCTTTTTTTGTCCAAACTTTTTTGCACTCTATGTAGAGTACATTTTTTGTTGTCTTTTTGAAGTATTTGTATGCTTCTGACTTTCCTTTCCCTGCATTATCGGCAATACAGGCGGTTAATCTTTTCTTTTTGACTGATCTCAAAAAGCTTATGGTTTCTTCAAAATTCCTTGTGGAAACGCATGTTTTCCAGTCTAGTTCGATGTGTAGGTTGGTTTGCACTTTTCTGAACTGTTCGTTTTTTATTAAGTCCCATTTGCCATTGAGCATGTCTGAGAGCATGGATGCTTTTATGCCTGCCCTGACGGCTAGTTTTGCTTGACTACCTTCTATGATGGTGAGGATTCTTAGTTGATCTACGATGTTTAATTTGGTTTCTTGTGTCATGTTATAATTGGTCTAGTAATGAGTTTCCTTCTACTTCGTTTCTTTGTGTCTTGGGGAGCTTTCCTCCCATTTTGATGAGTATTTCTTGCTCTTCAATGATCTTTTCGGGTGTTATGCCTGTTTCTTGAAATATTTCGTTCATTTCGAATAGATCACGATTATATTCTATTTCACCTATTTGAAAGTCTTTTTTCCATTGTTCTCGTTCCCCTTCTTTCATGAGTGCAGGTACTTGCTCGTATGTGCGCTTTGGCTGGGCGTTGGCGACAAATACTAGTTCTCCATCTACTTTTTTGTAGAGCCTTACAAAGTCGTTGAGGTACTCTGGGTCATAGTTGATGTAAAACTTTTTGCCTATGTTTATTCGCCTAAACTCTGTGTCTATTTCGTTTTTATCATCATAGACTTCGTACCAATATTCTGTACCTCGTATCTTGGGGTTGATTCCTCCGCGCTTGTAGGTAACGGGTAGCTTTGAGTAGTTGATCCAAAAGGCGTTTACCTGCTGCTCGAAATCAAAGCGTTCTTTCATGGGCATCTCTTGTGCATAGGCTTGGTTTCGGCTCATATGCGATAAGCGTGGGTGTTTGGCTTCGTTCCATAGCTTCACGCATATTTCAAAGGCGGATACTAACTGTTCTTTTGCTAATAGGTTGTCTTTGTTTTTTATGACAAAATCCATGTTGGGTTTATTGTCGTCTTTTCTTGCTTTGATGGTTTGTTTGTCTGCAAACCAAAAGCGTCCGATGACTTGTTGCTGCAAGCGATTGAACATTTGCTCTATGGGGTTTGACTTTCTGTATGCTTTATGGGCATAGTGTACGCCTCCGGACTTAGCGACTACGCTATCATATACTCCTTGCATTTTTTGAGATTTATGACCGCTTTGGTTGTCATAGGTGATCAAATAGGGGCGTACTTGTGCTTGGTTGGCAGCGGCTTTGAGTGTGATGAAATGCTCTTGGTGGCTCTCTGATTGGCTCACTGTGTAGCCTAATATTTTTTCGCTATATACATCCATAAGAACGTTTATTTTAAGTTTTGCAGCCATTTTGATATGGTTGTCTTCAAAGTGTACCCAATCGAGTTTTGTTCCGTCTATTGCCCACCAGGCGTTTGGAAATTGCCTTGATTTGTCTCGGTTGACGTGATAACCGAATTTTTTTTCGTATGCTTCTTTACCGTGTCTGGTAATGATCCATTTGCGTTCGTTTTCGGGTTTGGACAAAAAGAAGTTTACGGCTTGCTCGCTCATCTCTGGAAATCCTTTTTTTTTACGTATTTGGTTGTACTTTTCCATGATGAAGGGAACGCTATATTTCATGGGTAGCCCATAATATGCCAACCACCATTTGGCTACTTTACCATTGATTTTGCTTCTGTTGTTATTTCCTTTCCCTCCGTGTACTAAATATTCATAACCAAATTTGTTAAACTCACTAAGCTTGCGTTTCAATCCTTTTTCACTCTTTGGTAAGGCGTGTGGATAGTCATTCTTTGGTACTTGATGTATGACGGTAGGCAGTCGTAGCCATAAGTTTTTTGTTGATCCGCTTACATCTTTGGTTTTTTCTATGACAATATTCATGGCTTTCAATACACTTGCTTGTGCTACATATTTTTTGATTTCTGTAGGCTTTAAAGATTCGTTTTTTGCATCTAGATAATTATCATAGTACTGTTGTGCTTCGCTGTCATTTTCCAAAAACTTTGTAAAATGATAGTTGCGCTCTTGCTCATGTGGATCACCCAATATTTCTATAGCTTTTTCCTTCCATGCAGGGAGTAAACTATCAAATACCACTAGCGCAGGCCTGCCTTTGCATGCCCTATATCCTTGTGGGGGATATATGTTTTTTACCTTTTTATGATACTTATAATTGTTATATGTTATTAGTTCACCTTCGGTATATAACCACTTGGCTGTAATGCAAACGGTATTTTTAAAGGTAACGTACATATATTTGTATAAAAGCTATTATTTTAAGGTTTTTTTGCTTTTATGGGCTGTACTTTATTTTAATCATAAAGCCCTTCAAGTGTTTGATCGACTTCTAGTGGATCAAAGCCTTTTTCTATCATCCAAGTCAAGAATTCTTCTTTTTTGCCTTTTTTATCAATAAAAATAGTTAGATGGTCTATGACTTGTTCTAAAAACTGTCTTGACATCATTTTTTTAACTTTTTGATTTTTTCTTGAATAGCATTTTGGTTGTCTTCAGCGATATGATTTGCCATCATTTCTATTTCGATATTCTCCCTTGTTCTGTCGGTAAACCAATTGGTTACACTCTGTAATGTTAGGTTGAGTGAGTAGGCAATACGGCTTAAATCGCC
>WTJX01000211.1 GCA_011524675.1 Cytophagales bacterium | reverse complement strand
AAATCGTTGTACTTTGTACCTCGTACCTTGTACTTTTTCCATAAAGCTCTACTCTTCCAATCCACAAAACACTATCTAAGCTCTCAAAATCTTAACAGGATAATTTCTAGCACAAAAATGTAAATATAGCTTCACAAAAGAAGTAATGAATGTCTTAGCTTGCACATAGTTACAGCATTTGATCTTATTAGAAGGCTTTGCAAAACCATCTATTAGTCTATTACTTATAAAAAATATAATATGTCAATAAAAAAAACATACCCACTTTTCGTTCTATTGATCCTCAGCCTAGCATTTCCTTTACAAGCAAAAACACAGAAACCCAATGTAGTTTTCATTTTCTTAGATGATATGGGCTGGGGGGACCCTGCTTGTTATGGACATAAATATATAAAAACGCCAAACATTGACCGCTTAGCAAAAGAAGGAAAGCTATTTACAAATTTTTATGTCAATGCCTCCGTTTGTTCTCCTAGTAGAGCATCTGTGTACACCTCAAAATACCCTGGCAGTATGGGTATTCATGGGCACTTTAGTAAGACAGAAGAAAATAAAAAACGTTTGATGCCAGACTTTTTAGACACATCACTACCCACGATGCCCTCCATTTTCAAAGCCAATGGCTATGCAACAGGTCACTTTGGCAAATGGCATTTAGGAGGTCCTTGGCAAGAAGATGCCCCTACACCTGGTGAATACGGCAATGATGACTTTAGAACACATGTCTCCACTGGTGCTCAATTTTCAGGAGACGACTATGTAATATCACCAGGCATAAACCAAGACACCAAAAGTTCAGAATGGATCACCAACGAATCCATTCGCTTTATCAAAGCCAATAAAGACAAACCATTTTTACTAAACGCATGGTACATGGTACCACATACCGTATTGGCACCAACCAAAAAAATGATGGAAGCATACAAAGATTTTAGAGCTTTTGGACCCCATGCAGATGGTTATGAAAAAATGGGTATCAAAGGTTTTACTACCCCAGAGCAAGTATATTATTCTTGTGTAACAGACTTAGATTATCACATAGGTAGATTATTGGATAAACTAGACGAACTGAACTTGACAGAAAATACCATCATCGTATTTTCGAGTGATAATGGACCAGAAGGCCCTACAGACCTAGTCATGGCGCGTCATAGTGCTGCTGGAAGCGCAGGCGTATTTAGAGGAGTAAAAAGAAGCTTGTACGAAGGAGGAATACGCGTACCATTTATCGTGAAGTGGAAAGGTAAAATCACACCCAACACAGTTGATAAAGAAACCGTTTTCTCAGGAATAGACCTATTACCCAGCTTAATGACAATGACACAAATCAAGAAAAAAGTAAAGAACTTTGCCCCTCATGGTGAAGACCTTTCTGCTTGCCTCTTGACAGACGTACCTCAGAAAAGAAGCACCCCTCTGTTTTGGGAGTATCGCTTCATCGTCCTTGGAAAAGCATACCACAAAGCACCTCAATTAGCGATAAGAGAAGGAGATTTCAAACTACTCATGAATCCAGATGATTCAAGAATTGAATTATACAATGTAAAAAAAGACCCTGGAGAGAGAGACAATGTCGCCTCAGAAAATGAAGAAGTAGTTAAAGACTTAAAAAAGAAACTATTGGCATGGCACAAAACTATTCCTAACCATGACAAGCCTATTCAGAAATATGCAGGCAGTACAGCTACTAGATATGACATCTTATTGAAATAACTGTAATCGACTAAAAAGGCAATATATAGACTTAAATAAAAAGGCATGCTTGAAATATCAAGCATGCCTTTTTTGTAAGATTAAACTCCTGTCAAAGGGTTTGGATATACTTCTATAATATTCGCTGATTCATCCGTAACCGTTCGTAAGTTTGCCGAAACAGAAACCATTTGGGACACTGTACTACTCCCGTCAAAGTCTTTTTGGCGGATACGGTAATAACAGGTGCTTCCTTGCTCATACGTATCATCATCAAAGTGATAATAGTTCGTCTGATAGCTTGTACCGCTACCATCTACATAAGCAATAGAGTCAAAGCTTATCGCATTATCTGAACGCTCTATAATATAGTAATCATTATTCCTCTCCGAGGTAGTAACCCATGTCAAACTAGGGATATCATTGATAAGTTCCGCTTGAAAACGTACAAAAGAAACAGGTAAAGGATTTAAAATATCTGACTCTTCCGTACTACCAAAAGTAACAGGACCAGATACAGTCAACAAATTGCTCGCTTCATTCTGTAAGCTCCCCGCATTGATAGTAGCTCCTGCTAGCGGTGTAGCCTCTAGCTTAAGCCACTCTGTGCCATCTTGATATGACATCTCTAAGCTACTAAGGTCATTGATACCACTTTGTCTTTCAGTATCATCCCAACTCAAACTTACACTATACGAAGGACTTACATTACCACTAGCAGGAGAAATACAATAAGCTGTATCTCCATTGGCAGAAAAACGGTCTATATTATTTGTTCCATCCGTTACGTTCCAAGTATAGCCTTCTTCTCTCACCACAATAGGATATTCCGTACCGCCTGTACAAACATAAAAATCATCTACACTCGGAGAGGTAAATAGCTCTATTTGCTCATCGCCCAATTGGGTTACTTTTATCATGTCAAGAATTACTCTCGCCCCTCCAGTCATGTCAACTAAACGTATCTCTATTTCTGAATCCTCCTTGAGAATACCTGTCCACACATTATCTACATTAGTAACAGTAGAATTATTTTCAGCTACTAATTTGCCATCTACATAAATATCTACAAAATCATCTGCATACATATCTATTTGATAGCTGCCAATTTATTTGACAACGAAAGCGGAAAGATGTATGATTCAAAAGGATCTATGATAAGAGTAAATATCCATAGGTTAAGGAGTAAACTAATTGAGTACTACACCAAAGAAGGGAAAAATGACCCTTATCAAATCAGTATATCCAAAAGAACATATGGTGTAAATCTTCATCAAAACAAGGAGCTAGAGGGCATGAAATCTACATCAAAAAACAATAACGCTTTACTCATATACAAAGGACTTTGCCTAAGTCTTTTGTTACTAGTAATCTATCTTCTTTATGCGATGAGTACTTCTACTAAGTCTATAGATATGGATAAAGTACCCCAAGTCTTTCATCAATTAATAGAGGAAACAAATAATTATAAAATGGTACTGAGTGACATAAAACCTCATATGGAATATGACGATGAATTGATGAGGTATAGGATCATCAATGAATTAGACTCATTACTGATAAACGATGCTAGCTCGTTTGAAAGTTTCAAACGAAAATATCCTCAAAGAAAAATACAAAAGGCATTTTCTCCCTACATCAGAAGAAGTGATTTGGGACTGGCAGATTTTTTACAACAAGAATTAGATATAAACGCCTCTACGCTTTGTGCTTCAGAACTAAATTTGGGCTTAATCAATAAGTATAATTTGATCTATATCGCTCAAATGGCTTATCCTACTTATATGTTGAAACATTATCATAGATTAGGTAGTGTAAGATTTGGTACTGAAAAGTTAGATTATAGTCCAGAGCTTTTTAGAACTTATCTTTTTCTAAAAGATGATAATGGAAATAATTATTTTGAGAGGAAACAAGACGATAAGTTTTTCTTCATGGTATCAAGAGTACCATCTGGTAATGATAAACACATTATAGTGATACTTTATGACAACCTTCGTTTTCCTACTTACCTAAAAAAACATTTGGTTTCTACTTACTTTTGGTAGGTAATCACCGATCAATTTGAAGGTACGTTGCCACCATATTTTGAGGCTGTTATCTCTGTATCAAATATGCATGCCAAAAACGGGTTTACTATTAAGTGGGCAAAAAAGATAGAGGCATATTAACTTTTCAATAAAACAACTCATAGTTAAACTATTTTATCACAATTCAGAAAATCTCTTAAATGATGTCATAGCCTTAGATTTCCAAAAATGCTTTTAAAATGATACTTTTGGGTTCTACTCCGAAAGAAACGCAATGAACCAAATAGAAGAAAAGTTCTCAGCCATCAAGCGCCTAGAAAAATCAGAAGTTTTTTCTGATCATAAGCTCATGATCAAAATACTGAACTACCTTGTAACTGCAGAAAGAGACGACATAGCTCTAAAATCCACCACCATTGCATTAGAAGTTCTTGGAGACGAGAAAGAATTTTACAGCTCACAAGATGCTTTCATTCGTGCACAAATATTTCGTTTACGAAAAAAACTAGAGCTTTTTTATCTGACAGAAGGTAAAGAAGAAAAAAATAAAATCGCTATCCCAAAAGGTAGCTACAAAGTAAAACTAACCACCATAGAGCAAAATGAAAGCAAAGTAAAACTTCCTTTAAAAGTAAAGTTACTTATAGCTTCTCTTGCTGTATGCCTCTTAGCCTCATTGTATATCAACTTTTTTGCTAGTAATTTATTTGAAAAAACCACACCTATACCTGCACTAATAGCAAAGAATATTTCAAAGGATAAGCCTGTACAGATAGTAGTAGGAGAACGATTTTTTTACAGAGAGTTTGACCCCGAGTTCAAAAGATTTCGCCTCATCCTAGACCCAAACCGCAATATCAATACCTATGGACATAAAATGGCAAGTTTTATAAGAGACAATGTAACGCGTAAAGTTTCTGTATCAAAACTAAACTACGCCAATTCAAAACTCTGTTTATTAGGAATGGAGTTCAAAAACACCCTTGTAGCCAATAATCACGCATGTAGCTTTATTTTTGCCAGTGATCTTAAAGAAATAAAACAAAACATTATCTTTTTGGGAGACATAGGAAGTGGAGACGCATGGATATTAAAATCCTTTCTTGACAACACAAACATACGTTTCTCCATGGACTACCTCTCTGGAGCTGTTACCACACACATACATGAGCCAAATGGTGATACTTTGACATTTAGTTGGGAAAATAGTCTTAGAAAAAATAGAAAAGCATATTTTCTTATTATGAAGGAAAAATCTGTCAATCAGCATGATGTATTACTATTATTGTCAGGCGACATCATGGCACGAGACTATATGGACAAAAAAATCATGGACGATCGCTTGATGGAAGAGATCGAAGAAAGTTTTTCGGGCACTACACCTACCAGATATGAGGTACTGATAGAAATAATAGGACAAAAAAAATTAGGCTTTCAGCATAAGATCGTTTACAAAAAAAATCTCGACGAACTCAAATAGTTATTCATATCCATTCGGTTAAGCCCGTATTGTGCTCTAGCTTTTCTTCATTCTTCAATAAACACTTTTAGTGGCGAAAGCTTTTAGCCTTTGGCGATTAGCTCTTATTTTGTTATAGAAGGCTTTGCATAACTAAGGTTTTGTGCTTAGTCAAGGCTTTCAATAGTTTA